>NZ_JAUBQH010000022.1:0-94706 GCF_036701145.1 Microcoleus sp. Pol17C6 | reverse complement strand
TTGAGCGAATGTAGAACTCATATTGGATACTCCATTAAGGGCATTATTAGTAGATACACCCCGGAGTTATCTCATCAGGCTTAATTGATTATATCTTAACACCCAATTTGGAAATGGTGTCATTTTTAAAATTTTTTTATTGATTTATTTTGCTCGGCATTGGCCTTTTGCCTCTTGACTAAAGTGTAAATTGGAGCCTCTATCTATGGGAATAGATCGCAATATTAATCGGGAATATTGAAAGAAATCTAGGTTCTATTATCCAATTTTTTTTGACCTTATTTTGCTAATAGTAGCCTGCATTGAGGGATGCGGAAATAGGGGAGGTAATTCACCTCCGAATAACTCCTCTTATATTTAGTAGTTCTTATTGGAGTGTGAGAATTTATCTATAGGCACAAGGCACTAGAGTTTCCCTAGCTGTATTTCATCCAAGGGAAAACTGAATTATGTAGATTTTAAAAAATTCTATATGCTTTGAAGCTGCTAGGTTGGCGGTACACCCAAATACTGATTACCAGGACGTTTGGTCGCATTTACTAACAGTCAAAACGGTCTAATATTAAGTGGAACCCATCGCGGGAAATCAATTGGTTTATGGGATGCTACCGACACTGTGAGGACTGCCCACCTCACTACAAACATGATTCAAATTATTCAGCCCGAATTGATATGATTGCAAATTGAGTCAGATTAAATCGTTGATTTCGATCGCGCCTGCCTCCCTAATTACAATTGTATTCGAGTCCAGTCGCCCTCGGT
This sequence comes from Microcoleus sp. Pol17C6, assembly GCF_036701145.1. Classification (NCBI taxonomy): domain Bacteria; kingdom Bacillati; phylum Cyanobacteriota; class Cyanophyceae; order Oscillatoriales; family Microcoleaceae; genus Microcoleus; species Microcoleus sp. Pol17C6. Next base: position 93,944 of record NZ_JAUBQH010000022.1, on the reverse strand, counting down.
ACGTTCCACACCCTCCATTAAATCACTCTCTTTAATTAGCAAACAGTCGATCGCGCCCACCGCCGTTGCTGAGTGTATCACTATATTGACCGGCATAACACGAACCAAGTCCGCTGTTTTTACTCAGGGAACTATGGGATTTTGGCAATTGACTTTTGTAGGGTTCGAGGTGATCTGAACTGAGGATAACAAAGCCTAATTGCAGTTGGTTCGAGCTGCCCTCAGAAGTTGTGCGAGTTTTGTCAATCTCTCTAAGGATAGAGGCATATTTTTGAAGTGCCGAGGTAATTTTCTCGATGCAGTCAGATTCCCCCGCCAAAATTCTGGAAACAAAATATCCACCTTCATTGATGCTGGAGTCCTTGACTACAAAGCTTTGGGATAGGGGATTTGCGTATTCCAAGGGGGGAGTCGTTTCCCTTAAAGAAGTGAACATATTCTGTCCTCTAAAAGGCCGTTTAGTGGTAGATACAGCCTTGGATTCAGAGCTTCTGAAACTGCCAGCGACCTTGTTTATTTCGCTCATTCTTATTTCACCTATCTATCAGTTTGCCCTATTTCCGCAGCACTGCCATCCGCGATCGCACGGAATTTATATTCTGCGTGTTTTCCCTTACTTCCGCCAAACGCGCAATTACCGATCGATCCGATATCCTATCCGTGATACCACTTTCAAAAAAGAATCCAACTGTCAGCCGGTGCTTCAAACCTCGATAGTCTTCAGTCATTCCCCCATCTAAAATCTAAAATCTAAGAGGGTATGACACTTAGTAGATTGGCCTCGCAACTGTACCGATCAAGATTCTGTGGAAGATGGCGGTTTTTTCCCTGCATTGCGAATATTAATAATCTTGTTGAGCGCCTCAAACCAAAAACCAGCCCCCATAGAAATAGCTACACCGCTCAATATCCAACCAAACAATTTTTCCATCAAAGCCGGCCACAATAAATTCCTCTGTTTATCTCGTTTTAAGCTATTCTGTTCGCTCCATCCCAAAGGCAGAGGTACATTATTATCCAAAGCTCGATTGACATCCTGTTGAACTTTTGTCAGACTGGTTAAATTATTTGATTTAGTCTTAGCATTATTTACCACCAACTGCTCAGCGTACAAATTAACAGTCGATCGCAACATCGAATCCTTCGACAACCGATTAATAATATGAATGGTATCAGCATTAGCAGCGACAGCGATCGCAGTTCCGAGCAAAATCGCTACCCCTCTAGCATTCCGCTTGTAAACACCAGAAGCACGCTCCATCGATTGGTCAAACCAAATTTCAATTTCTTTCTGAAACCGCTGCAACTGCTCTTGAGTATCTCCCCCGCCTTTTTCAGCGCGCTGCGCTAAAATATAAAGGCTGCGTTTCAAAGATTCTGGCATACTGTCCAAGGTATCTTGAATTTGTTGATAAATCGGACTCTCCTCTTTGATCTCCATCATTTCTGCTACCGTATCTTGACTTTTTTTAACAGTATTTAACAGATTGCTGAAACTAGGTTGTAGTTGCCCTAGCAGCGCCACCCGCTCATTTCTGCTGTCAAAACGAGCCTTCACAAATGCCATCTGCCTCTGAAATTCTCTCCCTCCCAGCTCTGTTTCTGGTAGATAAACCTGAGAATCCTTAATATAAAATCCTAGCTTTTCAGACATCCGATTTAAGCTGTTGCTCAAACTTGCTAAATTGTTTTGATAATCTTCAACCACTCGATTGAACTCCGCAGTCAGCCACCTAAATTCTTGCTCAATAATCGGTTTAGTAGCATCCGGCAAACTCAGATTTCGTCCAATCTCTTGAATTTGTGCTAATTGTAAATCTTTAAATCTTTCCAATCGGGTTTTAGAAATAGAACTGAGCAAACTAGAAACCTTTAAAGTCTCCAAAAGGCTAGCCGAAAAACACTCGGCTGGAATATAAGAAGGCCCACTGGATTTATTGCCGAAAACATTTTTAGTACCCGTAACTCCGTGGTACAAATCCCCCATGCGGTGCGTAACAGAGCGGAATCCCTCTGATACAAGCCCTTTCGCTCCCTGATTCAAATCCTTGATAATCGGATTGGCGTAAATCGAATGAGCCAAGTGTCCAACTCTCTTAAGTTGCAGGGGATCTTTCGCGCCTTCGCTGCCTCCAGAAATTAGCACTTCGATCGACTTCTTTAAATGTTCCGCCCGCCACTGCCAAACAGTAGCAATCAGTTCCTGAATTTCCGAAGCTAGCAAGCTTAAAGTCAGGTAGATAAAGACTAAGCCAATGATAATATCTATAATTACAGGCAAGTTCATGGTATTTTCCTAGTCACAAATAACTGCTGTCTAAGTTTACCCTCAGTTTGGGACGCTCAAAACTCTCTTAACTTATGTCAGAAATCTTTCCATTCCTGGGCCGCAAACTGAAAAATCGCTGGAATGACAGCTTTACAGACAAAGTGTGGATGCTGGCTTTTCTGTTGGCTGCAGTGCTGATTTTCGGGCTGAATCTGGGCGGCGTGGCGTTGCGGGATTGGGATGAAGGCATTGCAGCGCAGGTAAGCCGCGAAATTTGGCGCGGCAAGTTAAATTGGCTGTATCCGACGATCGACTCTATGCCTTATTTGAACAAACCGCCGCTGGTACACTGGCTAATCGGGCTGTGTTTTACCGTCGGCGGTGTCAGCGAATTGACGGCAAGGTTGGTACCGGCGATGCTGACAGCCACTTCAGTGCCCTTGCTTTACGCCATTGGCAGGGAGTTGTTTCCTCCGCGTTCGATATCCATTTTTTCTGCCCTCGTTTATCTGACGCTGTTACCGGTGGTGCGGCATGGACGTTTGGCGATGTTGGATGGAGCAGTTTTGTGTTTTTTGCTGGGGGCGATGTGGTGTTTGCTACGATCGCGCCGGGATTTGCGCTACGCTTTGGGCGCGGGGATTGGGTTCGGACTCATCTGCCTGACTAAGGGCGTCATGTTGGGGCTGCTGCTGGCTGGGATGGGCTGTATTTTTTTGGTTTGGGATACCCCGCGACTCCTCACTTCTGGGTATCTTTGGGGCGGATTGGCGATCGGAACATTGCCAGTAGCTGCTTGGTATTTTGCCCAATGGCTGCACTACGGCCAATATTTCATCAACACTAATTTAGTTAACGAATCTTTCCGGCGCATTTCGGAACCTGTGAGCAGTCACAGAGGCCCGCCTTGGTATTATCTTTTAGAAATTTTCAAATTAGCTTTGCCGTGGCAGTTATTTTGGCTACAAGGGCTGCGTCTGAGTTGGGAAAATCGCAGTTTTGCCGGGCCAAAATTAGTATTGGTTTGGACTGGAGTATATCTGCTGGCTATTTCTGTGATGACTACTAAATTGCCGTGGTATGTTTTGCCAATTTATCCAGCTTTTGCTCTTGCCGTTGGCAGTTATCTTGCTGAAGTTTGGGAGCAACTGTGGCTGCCGCCAGAGCCGGTCAAAGAGGAAGCAGAAGAACGTTTTGATGCTATTTGTTTGTTGCCTCATCCCGCGATTTTGGCAATGCTGGGTGTAGTTGCTGTCGTCGGTTGCGTGTACTTCAGTGGCTGGGTAAGGATCGGGGGACAAATTGCGCCTCCAGAGCGAGATTTGCAGTTAATGCTGATGTTTGTAGCTTTGACAATGACAATGGCGGCCGTGTTGCTGCACCGCAAAGACCGGCAGTTTATATTAGTTTTAATTTGGGGAACTTACCTGACGCTGTTGGTATTGGTGGCTTCAGATAACTGGGTTTGGGAACTGGCGGAGGATTATCCTGTTAAGCCGATCGCCGAAATTGTCCGCACAGGAACTCCGGCGGGTCAACCAGTGTTTACTTCTCACCGCTTGGGCCGTCCATCGCTGAATTTTTATAGTCAACGCCAAGTTATTGTCGCCGACGCGCCGACGCTCAAACAGAAATGGCAAACTCTTCCTCAACCTTATTTTCTGTTAGAAAAACCAGTTTTAAAACATTTAGGTTTGCAGAATGCTGAGATTGTCAAAACAGCGGAGGATTGGGTTTTGGTAACTCGAAAATAAGCGATCGTGTGTGTCCAAATTATCGTAGAGGCGAGTTTCACCAATCCTCTATGTCGGAAACCAACAATATAATAAACCCGCCCCGATTATGGGGCTTTTTTTGTGCTTGCTAATTCTTCGCAACTAGGATTGATTGCACAAATTTGAGTTGTAAAAGTTTGTCTTTGGAGTTTTCCAGAGGTTGAAAATTTAGAGCTTTTGGCACTACAGAAGGCTCTGATTTTTGAATTTCTGTTTGCGGTGTCGGGGGGGGTCGAAGCCTCCTTCGATTCCGCATTAATAGAAGACTTCGACACACTTTGTCTTAGCTATGTATTTCTAGCAAGTGACAAGTTAACTTGCTAGACAGTACCGTAACCCTTCGGCTGGGGGATAGGACGATGCCTTAAGGACGTTCACTCTATGCGGTAGAGGCGTCCCCCAAAATTAGACTATTAGAAATCTAGTCTTTTGTCAACAGCTATTTATGGTTTCCCTTAAACTGTCGCATTAATAGAAGACTTCCACTAATTTTGTTTTAGCGTTTCCATTCAATTAGTTTCCCCAACGAGTGGGGAGTCGGTCTGCGGTGGAAAAATATCAAAGCCGACTGTAGTTCGTTTCCATTCAATTAGTTTCCCCAACGAGTGGGGAGCCTGCTACGATCGTGCTACCACACGCGAAAGCAGAGTTTCCATTCAATTAGTTTCCCCAACGAGTGGGGAGATGGTGACTTACATAAAAACGCGAACCCTTAACGACTTGTTTCCATTCAATTAGTTTCCCCAACGAGTGGGGAGGTTTATCGCGACATTCTCCTGGTGATTTAGTAATTTTGGCACAGTTTCCATTCAATTAGTTTCCCCAACGAGTGGGGAGGTTAAAACTCTCAACTGTAATTTAGCTACCGCTGACACGGCTAATGGGTTTCCATTCAATTAGTTTCCCCAACGAGTAGGGAGGATTGCAGGATATCTGGGATAGGAAGCTTACAATTTCGTTTCCATTCAATTAGTTTCCCCAACGAGTGGGGAGTGGAGAGGTGCAGGTATGGTGGCCAGAAAATATATCGTTTCCATTCAATGAGTTTCCCCAACAAGTGGGGAGGCTGAATGACGACGAGCCAAACCAATTCAACGATGTCCGCACGTTTCCATTCAATTAGTTTCCCCAACGAGTGGGGAGTTTACAGGAGCAACTGTGCGATTGCTGGGACTTTGACCAACTATTTCCATTCAATTAGTTTCCCCAACGAGTGGGGAGGGCAAAGACTGTCGGCGCTATGTGGGGCGTTCCAATCCTCAAGTTTGACATGAGAGCGTTTCCATTCAATTAGTTTCCCCAACGAGTGGGGAGCCTAAGAAAAAAATGGATTGCTGTGACTGCAACACGATTGCGTTTCCATTCAATTAGTTTCCCCAACGAGTGGGGAGACTACCAAGACAAAGGATTCATCTGCATCGGTATCACCAATCAGTTTCCATTCAATTAGTTTCCCCAACGAGTGGGGAGGTACACACCCAAAAATCCCTAGACAGCCTAACCTGGAACGAAATGTTTCCATTCAATTAGTTGCCCCAACGAGTGGGGAGTCAAAATTGAAAAATGGGCAAATGTGTTGTTTATTGTTTGCGTTTCCATTCAATTAGTTTCCCCAACGAGTGGGGAGAACTAATATTTCACCTGGAGTCTTGCTCCAATCTTTGAAGTTTCCATTCAATTAGTTTCCCCAACGAGTGGGGAGATAGTAGTAGTAGAAGGAGAGAAATGCGTAGATTAGTTTCCATTCAATTAGTTTCCCCAACGAGTGGGGAGGCTAAGAAAGGTTACACCCCGGCATTGGTTAAAATGTTTCCATTCAATTAGTTTCCCCAACGAGTGGGGAGGAGACTTAACCAAGGTATTGGCTGCATTTCTGTTGGCAATAGTTCTGGTTTCCATTCAATTAGTTTCCCCAACGAGTGGGGAGGGAGCCTGTCAGACCCGCGAAAACTTTTAGATTTCGATATTGACGTTTCCATTCAGTTAGTTTCCCCAACGAGTGGGGAGGCCATGCTACAAGAAGCTAGACAAAGCTTAGACGACAAACTTGTGTTTCCATTCAATTAGTTTCCCCAACGAGTGGGGAGGCCTCTATGATACACCCAAGACAGCGCAAGGTGTCTAGAGGCCATTTGCGAGGCTCAGATATTTCGCCCGGAACTTAAACCTGTGTTCGCTCAAAATAAACCCTGAAACCCTTACCCAGTAATGCTGCGAGGCTCGCGACGCAAAAAGGTCGTTTGAGTTAATTTACCGCCAGCCTCGCAGCATTAGCTAAATAATCACTTACCCAGGTGCTTTTGTCACCTGTGTTCCCACTCCCAAAACCTCCACCTCTCCCAAAGTATGGCGCGACACCGGATAAAACCGGATGCTGCAATATACAGCAATTTCCAGGTTTATGGAGTACGGTTACAAGGGTTGGTCAACCATTTTGGTAAGTGCTTGGGATTAAGGTGTACTTTATTTGCTGGGAATCTGCTGTATCAATTTTAGGTTGGAATGTTGTTAGGGGCGATCGCCCCTACTAATTCCTTATGCACTTTCGCCATCAAACTAGCTTCTTCAAGCGATGTAAATTCTTGTAACAAATCTGGTTTAGCAATAAAATTCATGCAGCTTAAAATCCGCTGTTTCCACTCATCTTTATTTTGAGTATCCCAAGCAGCAAAAACCTCTGATTCTTGTAAACCTTCTAGACGGTGAAAGCAATTATTGCGTTCTTTTTTAGCAACTTCCCAAACTGTTTTAATGTCTGGATGGTTTTGCCAATCAGGTCGAGCTTGTTTTAGCAACTCATAAAGTTGATCGCCATACAGTCCTAAACTGCGCCATTTTTGAAAGTTTTTTTGCAGATTTTCAGACAGTGCATTTAAGTAGTCCGGTAATTCTTGACAAATGGAAATCTTAATTTGAAGTCCATAGGTTGGATGTTGAACGATGTGAGAACGAAAACGCTTTTCCGCCCATTTAATAATCGAGCCTTCAGCAGCACGGAAGCTATGAAATAACGCATCAACCGTACTGCCTTGTTCCAAGCGAACCCAAGCGAGATAGATTGATTCATATCCTGACTGATACCACGGAAAATTATGGACTGGTAACAAATTGCGATCGGCTAAAATTTTCTTAAATTTTTGAAATTCAGCAAAATTCCACTGTTCACCTGCATCTAGTAAATCTTTGAGGCGTTTCTCTTTAGGGTTATTTGGAGCTATTTTTGTCAGCCCTAAAATATCCCGAACACCTGCATAGTCATGCCGCTCCAAAAGTGCGTTTGCCTCCTGTAGTTGAATAGCTCCGAGATAAGTAGAACGAGGTATCTTACGAGTTTCTAGATTATACTCATTACTAACTAAAAACTCGACATTGTTTCTAAACCGTGCCAAGGTGACAAACTGTACAGCCGATGAAATTGCTGGAGTTCCTGCTTGATGGCTAACATATACAGTCTTAATTTCTTCATTTTTGATTTCTTCACCATCAAACTTAAAAGTGCGTAGCTTTTCACGAACCAAGTCGAGAACGTAGTTCCAATCATCTAGTCCTTTATCCGCAGATGTCGGAGACAAAAAAACTGGTTTGCATTTTGCTTCGGGGAATTTATCCTGAAAATACCTCTTCAAAATTGGCTCCAACTTGCAGGTATCTTGCCAGTAAGCACATTTCGGTTTCCGTCTCGCTTTGTTATCCTTGAAAATCTCAGACTGATCTGTTAGTATAATCGCGATCGCATCTGGATGAGATATTTTGAACTCTCCCACAAAGTTATCTAGCAGAGGAAAGGTTAGATACGACCAAATTTCATCTTGTACATTCAAACTACTTGACTCATAAACCGTCCCCAAAACTCTGGCTTCAATCCGGTAAGACTCATCACTCTCATTATAAGATTGCTTGGGTACAAAAAGTATATCGTGGCACTCTTCCTTAATCGCCTCATCATACCATTCAAACCAAACTTTATGGCTTCTTTGCTTCTCAGTTAGGCCCTTTTCACGAATTATTTTCTCGCTCTCAAGTTGCACATCACTGCTACCGATTGTAAGAATCCAAATATTCATTCTTCCTCTCCTCCCCACAGTAGTTTAAATCCATCAGGTTGGGCATTCAGAAAATCCAAAAAATCATTTGACTCCCTTGAACCATCTGGAAATAGCGCGATCAGTTCCAAATAGCGAGGAGTTGGTTTAATAATCGGCTTTCGCGGATTTTCAGGATTATTTTTAACAACGATCAAAGGGTAAAGTCGATGCCAGATCAGACTAATTTGCCCAATTTTTCCTGTTACAGATGATTGATAAATTGAGCCTTCTCGCTGAATGCCTGGTATTTTTTGTTGGTAGGGTTCGTGAAACCAGCGCACGGCCGCACTTTCATCAGTATTGTCTGCAATTCTACCCCAAACCTGAACATTACTTGGATGCCAAGCTTCTCGCCAATCTTTTGCCCATTCAGTTTGTCGTAGCGGCTTGTTTTGAGATTGTATCCACTCTCTAGCTATTTGTCGGACTATCTCTAAAAATTCACCTACCTTTTCTAATCGGCTAACCTGCACATTTCGTGATTGTGTATTCTCTCCTAACCATTGCCAGTGACAACCAATCAATGGTTTGTAGTTATTTTCGTAATATTCTTCAAAAAATTTGCGGTGATCCACTCGCCGCCATGATTTACCAAATCCTCCCATAACCATTGCAAACTGCATTAACTTGCCAACCAACTTTTTCAGAAGAGATTCTTGTTCGGGGTCAGATAAGGGTTTAGCTAAAAACCAAATCAATTCTCCCTCAACTTTATAGGCAGGTTGAGCATACTTCCCAGAACCAAAAGATTTTATCTCTAATTTAGAAGCATGAAATTGGAACCCTAGCAACCCCACGGTAGCTTCTTTTTGCTGGATACCTCCAAACAAGTTCTGTACTAATTCTTCTGCGGTTTTACTATCTGTTAGACCGCCAAAAATCCTTAAGGCATGACCGCGCAGTGCAGATCGAAAAATGTTAGGACGAAACTCTCCCGTACCATCAATCCGTTTAGCAGCTTGTCCTTGTCCTTTGAGTTTTGCCCGATAAACAATCGGGTGAGAAGTTTTGGTAATTTGTCCGTAACCTGTAGAGACTTTTGAACCTAATCCGGCGGCGATGGCTGCTTCCCAAATTTGCCAAATTTGCTGCCACCGATCCGATGATAGCGGTTGAGAACAGGAGATAGCAAATCTTAGGGTCGGCTGGTAAAGAGAAACTTGAGCATATGCACTCTCCCCTCTTGGTTTCTCATCAGTATCGCGAGTCATAACTTGCCAGCCCTGTTGAGGATGAACTAAGTCTAGTAACCCTTGTGTCCAATCATTAGTAGGATAAGCGCCCTGAAACCGCAAAATCCCTGGTGTAATTTCAGACTCATCGCCACAATAATTATTACAGGTTCCTAGCGGTATATCACCTGCTTTTTCCGCTTGTTCGCAAGCTTGGCGAAACGCTCCTTTCATACTGCTACCAGGATAAAAGGGCATCCCTGAAGCACCGATTACAGGACGAAGCATTCCATCATCTTGCCCGCCATTGGTGACAAACCGCCAAGAGATTTGATAAGATTTTGCTCCGTAGGTCTCAGTCTGTACGTCTTGTGCATCTTCCGCAGAAATAAACTCAGCTTTGTCAGTCCATTCATCTGCCCACCTTTCAACATCTTGTTGCTCGCCTGCCCTTTTCTTCTCAGGGTCAAGATATTGCAGTTGCGATCGCCCCTGCACCTGTGCCCGAAACATCATGGGAATCTTTTTGTGTGCATTAGGAATCAATTTCATTGACGACCCTCCCGAACTTTATAGCGTTGCGTCCACCACACAAGACAATCGCACAATTGAGTCAAAACTGCGATCGCCACTCGCTGATCTTCCACAGGCAATGCCCAGAGACTTTCAGACATCGCCTGAATTTCTCTAGTCGGAATCTTGCCATTACTGTCAGGATGTAAAGGCTCGTTGGGAATTGTCACCCCTCCCTTCTCCATGATTGTTTCTAGAGCGTCCCAGGTTTCTTTCCAGAAAATTGATTTGTTTTCTTCTTTACCTTTAAGTCGCAAGTGTTCGCCCCAAAAGCGCTCTAACCCATAAGCTACAGCCATTCGCATATTATGGGACTGATTGAGGGATTTTGGATCGCGCTCCCGTGCGTTGAGCACTAGCTTTTGAGCAGCGCGATCGAGTTCGTAAGATTTCCAACCCATTACTGATAATCTCCTGAAAGCGATACAAGACAACGACCAAAACCAATTGATTCCAAACCGCCGAAATATAACTCTGATGAATTCTCATTTTCACCAAAGGGTTTCCAATCGGTTTGCTTCAACGCGATCGGAAATACTAAAATACTTCCTTCTGGCAAAGCTTCAGTATTGAAAAAAGCACCGCCATCAACTTTTTTTTCGTTGGGTTTTTCTTTCGATCCCAATTTGACGCGACTCTGGCGATACAGTGCCATATCGTGCAGCATCGCAATATCGTTATCGTGAACCACCACTAACTTATTAGCATCTAAATCCGTCGTCCCTGCGGGAATCCAAGCTGATAAATCCTCCTCATGCTCAATTTCAAGAAACCCTAGATTGAAAAAGAGAATTTTGCCTCGGTCTTTCATTGGCCGACCCTGTAAACCTTTCTGTGCCGTGTAGGGTTCAGGAATATCTGCTGTCACGCCTGCAATGCGTTTAAACCGTTTCAACAGTAGAGGGCAACTTACCCAAACTACAGGCTGGCCAGGACAGAACACCGGGAACCAAACCAGCGAAGCATATTCAAACTTCACAAGTGCTTCGGTTGTCCCGCCATCCGAACGACCATCAACGGCTTCATGTCCGTACCATAGTTGTTCTTCGCCCGGTTCCCTATCTCTCAAATCTGCGCGAAACCGTCCCCGAATAGAACTGCCTGGAATAATCCCTGTTTGCGTAAACTGATCGCGAAAAATCAGGTTGAGATTGCCAGTTTCTTCCCCTGCGGTTGCCCCAACATGGACAGGTGCAAGGGTTTCAATTACTCCGTAAGCTTTGCGGTACATTGCGGTAATCCTTGAATATCAATGGGTAAACACAAACCACACCCCAAATGTTTGAGGGGAAATCCTTCTTTTGGGAACCACTCATCTGGGAAATCCCACCAAGTAAGTTCGAGGGGATGTTTAAAAACATAAACGCTTCCTGCTGGAACGGCGTAGCGTCCCCGGCTGAGTCGCCCGGTTTTCTTGGCATCGTAGCGCGAGCCCTCACCTTCTGTTTCTTCCTCTTTCCTGGAATGACCGATGCGATAGCGGTAGGGCACTGGTTTATCGGTCAACATTTTGAGTCCTTGCCGAGGAAAACTGGGATGGTGAGGGTAACGGTAGGATAATTTATTCGACCCCCAGACTCCAGGTGCAATCAGAGCAAAGGCTTGTTGAATCTTATTTTTAGGGTTAAGTAATCGATTGATTTTGTGTTTTTCTGAGAGAAAGTGACTATCAATTTCCACCAGATGTCCTTCACCGCCCAATCGATACCACCCATTAGGTATTTCATAGTTAGAGAGATATACTAAGCAGTAATCTTCAGGAATCTGCACGGCGCTTTCTAAGAAAAGTCCGTTCTTTTCGACAACGTGACGCTCCTGGGCCTTGATTTTGGGATGCAGAAACGAGACAAATTCCCACGGTGCTTTGGCGATCGCTTTTCTTTCTCGCAGTTCTTGTGCGGGTAAATTCCAGGCATCAATCGACTGCCAACTATACTCGGGTTTCAAATCTTTGTTTTGGCGCTCCCATCGATGTTGACCCAGACACCATTTATCCTCATCTGCTTGAACAATCCCTGGCTCATCAGATTTCTTTTTCACAAAAACCCATTCATCATCCTCTTCTTCAGCAATTACTTGATGCCAAGGAATTGGCACGTAGAATTGTTTAGGTGTATCCTGTTTTGCCCAAAAAGGGCCTGAAATTACGAGGTTATCTCTAAGCTCTTGGTGACAAGCAAACTTCTGTTCGCGATTGGCATTCAAAAACAGTCCAGCGATCGCGGCGCTATCCGGTGGAAACTTACTACCCGATCGCCCGACTAGATTCTCTGGAGACAGAAAAGCTCCCGCACTGCCATACATGAATCCCAAAGGGGAAACCGTAATTAAATATTGGAATTTCGACATAGCTGCCATCCCACTTGAACAAGGTCATCGATCCAATTCACGATCGCAGAGTTAGAGTTATCCCCTGTCAAATCGCTCCATTTCCTTTCTTGCTTAAACTTCTCTCCAGCGTTATCGAAATATAAATTGAATATGACAAGAGCTAGTTCCTTGTTGATAGAAAGCTCTTCCATTTCTTGAAGTCGAATAGCATGACGTGCTTTTAGTTGCGCCCAATCGTTGTAGATGTGAGTCCAGTTTGGTTCTTCCCCCCAAGTTTTACCATCTCGATCGCGATAATTCCTCAACACATGAAGATAATTCCAAGGACAAGTCCAGTGCACAAATTGACCGCTGTTAAAAACTACTCGCATCGTAAGCCGATCGCGCCCTAAACTTTTTGCCCGTTTTTCCGCCTCCCGACAGTGCTGTAAAATATCTCGCTGTGGAACCTGATGCCCCGCCCAAACAAAACCTACACTATAGGTAAAATCTAGATTAAATTGCTGCTTAATTGTGTTTTGATGTTCTTTCCAGTGGTTTTCTAGGGTTAACAACCAATTCAAAGCCTCTATCGGTTTCACTTTCTCAGGTTTTTCTTGTGTATCAGTTTTCTCACTGTAAAGCACTCCGAGAAAGTCATCGCCACCAGCATAGATGACACGCCCCTTACCTTCAGGAAATAGATGTTTGTTATCCTGAAAATCTTTTCCCCACTGCCTCATTAACTCAGTGAAGCGTTTGAGGTCTTGTTCTTGCTTGTCTTTATCAATTTCAGGGCGCGTGGCAAGTTCTTTAAGCTTATCTCCAACCTTGTCGCCATCGCCCATAAACCAGCCTGTCCAATATCCGGCGTCTCGAAAAATATCCTTGAAGCCTTCATCCAATTCTTCCATGCCAATTTTTTTAGCAAGCTTGGGTAGAGTTACTAAACGCTTCACCAGTTCTGGAATACTTAACTTTTCACCCGGAGCAATAAACTTGCCGCTGCTGTCTTCCTGAAAGTATTGTTCCAGTTTTTCATCTGAGGGAATGGACTCTTTCGTTCGCTCTCTAGCTAGATGATTTCGAGAGTAAGGATCGTCCAAAATCCAAGCGAGGCGATGATAGAATTGTTTGAGTTGTCGTTGCTCATTTTCCGTGAGCGATCGCCCTGGTTCTTTTGACTCTTTACCTAGTTGATGCCATGCGATCGCATCTGTCCCAGTCAGACTCGAACTCTCACCCATCCAGTTGATAGCTGTCCAATCTCGCTTTAGCTTGCGAGTCTCCAAGTCATCCATTGCCTTTTTGATGGCTTCTTTTTCAGATTCACCGTATCCCCAAAAAATTTCCCAGGTATAGCTTCCCCATCGTTCCCACTCTCCTTTTTGTCTGCCTTTTTTATCTTCTGTTTGTGACCAGTAATATTGGTCTTTTGGGATGTCAAGATTGTCTTCTATCCACTCGCGGCAAACCTTTAAGATTTCTTGCCATTCTTTTAAGAGAGTATTTTGGACATCATTACGCTCAAATTTTCCCTTAATGAGAATTCGGTTTGGCATTCCTTCTTGTATAGTAGGCAATCCAGGGGAAATCACCTTAAGTCCTAAAGACTCTGCTTTTTGTACAAGCTTAAAACTCAAAAAAGATAAAATCAGCGAGGCCCCATACAAATCTCGGAGTTTGCGGGATTTCTCGATAAAGCCTTGAACCGGGGCAAAGGCGATCGCAGTGTATGCAGACATAAATTCAATTTTAAGGCGGGCAATGCCCACCTGAATGCTGCTGGTAGTGTTCCAAGTAGCTAACTGCTTAAGTTCTACTCAACTCAATATATCAGCCGAGCCAGCTTCATGTCTTCAGATTCACAATATTTATCAAACTTGTTGCGAAGCCTAAAAATCTGTAAATAACAGTCTCCCAACTTTTATATATTTTTATGTCAATATTTTATTTTACTTGACTTTTCAGCAACTTATCCGCATCCACCCATCATGGCCAAAAAACCAACCCCTCACCCCTACGCCGACAAACTAACGTTCGATCGCATCATGCTCCTCATCGCCACATTAGTAAACCATCCCGGAATCGGACACTCGGACACCGAAACATCCGACAGTAAATATCACGATGCTTTACTAGAAGTTCAATCTCAATTACAGAAAATAGCAGCCGAATTCAACATCGAATTTCCCGAAAACTATCCCGCAACTCCCACAATTCGCAAAGATTTAGAAACTTTGCGCCGCTACGGAATCCTGGACAAACGAATGTATCGCTTTGGCTACTATCTCGGTACCGGCGCAATGAATCGCGAAGAACTACTATTCGCATTTCAAGCAATAGCATCTCAAGCCAAATATCAGGGAAATCCCCAAGCCCGCAAAATTTGTGAAAAACTCACTAAACTGTTGCGCGGATTAGATATCGAACTCAAAGGTCAATTGTTTTATCCCGTTCGCGAACACCTGAATCGTGCGATTATTTACACCGATCCGGTCGAAATGAGCGATCGCCAAGAATATCGGAATACCCTATTTCACAAATTAGATATCGTAGAAACAGCAATTGTTCGAGGCCAGGCGATCGAACTTTACCGTCAAGACGATTATTACGGTAAAGGCAAGGTCGGTTTCCGGCGAATTTGGCCCCTGCAACTGATCTATCACGATATCGCTTGGTACCTGATTTGCGAAGATTGCGAAAACGGACACTTAAGCGTAGAACGGGTGAATCGCTTTAGTGACTACTGCGAAATTATCGATTCAAAAGGGCGCGGTTTGGCCGTACAGGAACACCGTTTGAAAATAGCTCAAAAGTTGTTAAAAAACGGCTGGGGGCTGTTCTTGGGCAAGCCAGAGCAACAGCAGGCCGAATTGCAGGGTCAACTGAAGTTAGAAAAAGTGAAAGTGCGGTTTTTTGAGAAAGTAGTGGGATTTATTTTAGAGGGCGATCGGCGGCATCCGCGACAAAAGATTAAAGAAGGCCCAAGGGATAGTTTTGGCAAAGTGGTTTATGTGGATTATCAGATCGATTTGCCCGATCGCTCTCTGAACGAATTCAGTCTGTGGGTGAACAGATATATGGATAGCGCCCAAGTGCTTTCCCCGCCGAGTTTGGTAGAAAAACACCGACAAGCAGCCAGAGATTTAGCCGATCGCTACAGCTTGTAATCCTAGGGAGGGTTTCACCAACCATCAATGCCTAGGCCTAAAACCAACCATATCAAAAACCCTCCCCCACCCACGAACAATAGTTAGTTATGACTTGTTAATTATTCTGTCCTTGTTTCGCTGTACTGCATTTCTATTTTTAACGCCGTTTCGACTCTTTGATACTCCGCCTCAACCTCTTCTAAAAGCGCGCAGGCCGGATCAGGTAAAGGCTGGTTAGCATTTGTTCCGATGCGGCCCATGATTTCGAGTTCCTCGCACAGCTCAAACAAGCGAAAAGCACCGAGAGTACCGCTAATCGACTTTAAAGAGTGAGCCGATCGCCGCAAAGCCAGCGGATCGGCGTTGGACAGAGCCATAGAGATGCCTCGCAGCAGTTCGGGAGCTGTTTCGAGGTAAATCTCGATCGCCTCGTCCAAAGCTTCCACTTCTCGCAGTCCCTCTATAATCTTGGCACTCAGGGAATCGTGACTCTGTGACAAAGCCCGATCGAGATTTGATGCACCCCAATCGACGACTGCCTGCGAATTGGTAATTGTCAGTTGTGGATTTCCCGCAACAGCCACATTCGATCGCACTTGTAATTCACTCGTTCCTTCGATCTGTTCCGCCTGGGCATCCAAAGAAACAATCGGCTGCAGACGATCGAATGCGGAGTTCGATCGAGATTTACACCCGGTCAAAGCTCGAACCAACTGGTCAATGGCGATCGGCTTGCTCAAATAGTCGTCCATCCCCGCAGCCATACACTCTTCGCGATCGCCCTGCATCGCATTTGCCGTCATCGCCACAATCCAAGGCCTAGGTGGTTTTAGATTTTGGATTTTCGATTTTCGATTGTTAGATTCCTCGCCAGTCAATTTTGGATTTTGGATTCTGGATTTTCCATTATGAGATTGCTCATCTGTTGCGGAAACTTCTGATCCTCCCGTGGGATTTTTGGTCGCGTCTCGATTATGAGATTGCTCATTTGTTACGGAAACTTCTGATTCTCCCGTGGGATTTTCTAAAGTTAAATCTGCTGAAAATTGCTCGCGGATGTGGCGGGTAGTTTCCAGTCCGTCCATTTCCGGCATTTGCACATCCATCAGCACCACATCATAAGGCTGGCGGCGCAAAGCTTCGAGCACTTCGATACCGTTTCCCGCCACATCCGCGCGATACCCCATCCGCTGCAAAATTTGCAAAGCCACCTTCTGATTCACCAAATGATCGTCAGCCAACAGAATCCGCAGGGGTAAGTTCTCTGCCAGCACGGGTATGCTTTGCAAGAAAGCCCCGCTAGTGCGCTGCCCTTTAAATTCAGTTGTCTGTTCTCCAAAAATATTGATTAAAACATTGTAAAGCTGAGATTGTTTGATGGGTTTATTCAAAAAAGCAGCAAAATCCATCTCCATAGCAGGGGGGTGAATTTCTTGCCTGCCGATCGAAGTTAGCATCACTAACGGCAACCTTTCGCAATCAGGATACCGGCGAATTTGCGCCGCTAAAGCTAACCCGTCCATTTCCGGCATTTGCATATCCAAAACTGCCAAGTCAAACACCTCTTTAGCAGCCAGCCAATCTAAAGCCAAACTAGCCGAAGCTGAAGCCCTAGCCACCATTCCCCAAGACTGAGCTTGGAGAGTCAAAATTCTGCGGTTGGTAGCATTGTCATCGACAATTAAGACTCGCTTCCCAGCTAATTCAGGTTGAGAATTGCTCAAGTTAAGTGGTAAGGAATTCTTGCAGCCAGAAACGATCGTACTAAAATAAAAAGTAGAGCCAACGGATTTCGTATTTTGGCCGATCGGCTTGTTGCTGAGTACAGATTTGCCATAGCCATATTTTTCGGCAATTTCGCAAGATTCTGCCCATCCCAAATCAAAAACTGCCGATGATCTAAAATGGGCCGGAGGATTGCCCGCGACACTACCCATACTTTCCACCCACATCCGGCCGCCCATCATTTCGGCCAAACGCTTGCTAATTGCCAAACCCAATCCGGTACCGCCGTACTGTCGGCTCGTTGAAGAATCAACCTGACTGAAAGATTTAAATAGCCGATCCATGCGATCGCTCGGAATGCCAATACCGGTATCTTTGACCGCAAAATGTATTTCGTATGCTGGGTTAATTGCTACCGGTTCGCCAGCAATTAATGGCGGTTCTTTAGCCTTAGCCGCCGGCACTGAAATCTTTTTGGCAGTCACCGAAACCACCACTTCTCCAGCGTCGGTAAATTTAACCGCATTACTGAGCAAGTTGATTAAAATTTGCCTCAAGCGGGTGCTATCGCCGATCGCCGTTGCCGGTACTGTACGATCGATCAAGTAACCCACTTCCAGTTTTTTTTCTGCCGCCTTGGCAGCTACCAAGTCTAGAGATTCCTCAATGCAAGTGCGGATGTCAAACGGATGTTCCTCCAAGTCCAATTTGCCCGACTCAATTTTCGAGAAATCTAGAATATCGTTGATCAGCGTCAGCAAGGCATCGCCGCTGCTACGGATAGTTTCTACAAAATCGCGCTGTTCGCGAGTTAAGGGGGTATCCAGCAGCAAACCGGTCATGCCGATGACTCCATTCATCGGAGTACGAATTTCGTGGCTCATGGTGGCTAAAAATTCGCTTTTGGCTCTAGTAGCCGCCAGTGCTTGATCGCGAGCTTTTGCCAAATCTACGTCGGTTTGCTGGCGTTCGAGTTCGCTTCCCACCCACTGAGCCATCAGTTTCATCAACTCTCTGTCTACAGCTCGGAACGGTTCTGTCACAGGAGTCGGAGAAAAGAAGCACAGAGTGCCGTAAACTTCACCTGCTACAGTGACGGGAATGCCCATGTAAGCTTCGATTGGGAAGGCTCGATCGTGCGTGTTGAAGGAAAAACCCGAAAATCGCACCGACTCAAAGTAAATCGGTTCTTTTGCCATTGCCGTAGCGACGCAGAAAGTTTTTTCCAGATCATAGATTTGGTCTTTGACGATCGACCCGTCGGGACACTCAACAGCCATTATTTGATAGTTGTCGCCTTGAATGCAGGACAAAATTCCCACCGACAGGCCTAAATGCCGACATCCCATTCCCAGCAGTTCTTGGAGGCGCAAATCAAAGGTAGAGAGGTGGTTGAGCGGGTCTGTACGGGGAGCCGAAGTCACTTGGTACAAAGCTTTGATTGCAGCTTCGCTTTCTCGCAGTTCTTGTTCTGTTTGCTTCCGCACGCTGATGTCGCGGGAAATGCCGATAATTTCTTGGACTTCGCCGGTTTGGGGATCACTGATCGTGCGGCCGGTGGTTTCAAACCAAATGTATTTGCCGTCTTTGCGGCGGATGCGGTAGCTGACGGTGTAAGTAACTGGGAGCGCCAGGACTTTCCAGTGAGCTTTGGCAATGGTTTCTAAATCGTCGGGGTGAAAATAATCCTTGGGGACGCGGCCGATGAGTTCCGAAGGTTCGTATCCCAGCAAAGCCCTGCTGGCGGGCGAGACGTAAACAAACACGCCTGTGGGGTCGTGTCTGGTGATCATGTCGGTTGAGTTTTCGGCCATCAACCGATAGCGGTCTTCGCTTTCATTACGTTCGACTTGAGAATTGCCCAATGCTTCTAGCATTCGGTTGATGGCGTCGGCCAAGCTTGCGAGTTCATCTTCTCCGGCCATAGGAACTCTCAAGCTTGGATCGCCGTTGGCTGCGATGTTGCTGACGCTGGTGCTCAAGGAAGCCAATCTCGCCAAGACTAATTTTTCTAGCAACAGCAGGGTGATGGCGCTAAATATTAAACCTACTGCCAGTATTGATAAGGTAAACAGCTCCAAGGTGGCCTGACCTTGGCCGTAAATGATGCGATCTGTCTCTACTCGCAGCAGCAGCGCTAGGTTGCCGTGGATGTCGCGAATCAGGGCGTATCCTGCGACTAAGGTGTCGCTGAGTGGCTCGACTAAAATTTCTACTGATTTGAGGTTGGAAATTTTGAGTTTGACATTTTCCAACTCCTGCCTCGATCGAGCCATCGCCTTGGCGCTGTGCCCGAAGTAGTTCGCGGCTCCCACTTTAAAATCTAAGCTGGGCAATCTAAAATCCACTGACAGGTGAGTCAGTTCTGAAAGCAAACCTATTTCGCTGCTGTCGAGGTAGCGTCCCAAGATCAGCGTCCCCCGCGACGGGCCTTGGGCGTTGCTGTTGAAGATGGGCTTGGCGGCAATCAGCAGCCTGGCTTCTGGCAGGGTGAGAACGCCTGTTTTGGCGGCGGGACGATCGCCATCGACTGTCGATGAGTCTAGTAGCGCCTCGGTCAAGTGCTGTTTTAAGCTTTCGGGAATCGGGATTTCGGTTTGGGATTTAAGGTCGAAACCTTTGCTGAAGATCGTCTTACCGTTAGAGTCCAGCAGTACCAAGAAGTTTAGTCTCAAGTAAATAAATGTCGAATCGACGAAATTTGACTTGACAAAATTTTCGTTCCGTGTTTCGACGAAAGAGTAAGTATCGTCCCACTCGGCGTAATCTTGGGCGCTGGTGTCTAAATTCGACAAGTCATCATCTAATGCGTCCAAAGCCCGTGCGACATCCTGGCGGACGTACTGTGCCTCCAGGTTGTGAAAATCATGCAGCAAAATAGTTGATGCAGTGGCATAGAGAACCACAATCAGGCTGATCAGCGCTGCACCGATGATTAATAGTGTTTTTTTTCGGAGTTGCATGGCGTCGCCCTCCTCACGGTGCTACTAGGCAACTAGCCAGGAGAGGTTTGAGACGTAGGTTGTTTAGCATTGGCGATCGCAGGGCCTGCGTATTTGGACTTTTCTGGGCTGACTTGGCAAAGCCCTTGGTAGTTCCAAGGTATCCGGTATGTTGCCCCCCACAGTCAGTGTAGTATTTTCACAGCTTTAGTTCCCTATTATGAACAACCTATTACCTACAAGTTATAACCTGACGATCGGCCTCTTCAAAATAAACCGCCGATCGAACTCAAAACAGTTTGCGTTTGATACTGACGCAGCCAGGGCGGCGGGGGGTTGGTATAACAGGCGTGCTGGGTTGAGAACCCTCACTATTATTGTACCTAAAAAATATTGAGGAGAGAGCGGACTGGTAGGTCGAGTTTTCCCTGCCAAAAGGATCTCATTTCAATAGCTGTTTTGATTTTTGTCGTTTTATAGCAATCCTTGCCGGAGTAGTGCAATAAGCTTAAAAGCCTATCCAGCCTAGAAGCTTGAACGGCGTTCAACAATTGTGATAGCAGAGGCAAGGAATATCCGGCGACTTTTCATTTACATCCGAAAATAAAATATACAACTATCAAAAAAATCAGTTTTTTACTTTTCTATTTTGAATTAATCAAAACTGCTAATTAAGATTTATAAATTCACAGTTTCCACAATCCTCAACAAACTGGTAGGAACGGGTTTACCACTAACATTATTCAACAGTACCAACAAATTAATAAAAACCCATCCCCACTCCCCGATCAAATTCTTTACTAACATTAGTGCCTGATATCAGTAGAAACTCATATCAGGCACTATCGGCAATCCGATCGCAACTAAAGTCTTTTTTATCGGATGACGGCTAAAGCACCGGCGCCTGCTGCTGCTGCGGCCGAAGAAAGAGCGGTGAAAAACAGCCACCAAGAGGCAACTTCTGCTGCTTTCCGGGTTTCTTCGGCTTGTTTTTCGGCTTGCAGTTTGATGCTTTCGAGGCGAAGCTGCGCCTCTTGCTGCAAGCGTTCTGCTCTTTGCAATACGGTGTTGCGG
Organism: Microcoleus sp. Pol17C6; assembly: GCF_036701145.1. Lineage (NCBI taxonomy): Bacteria > Bacillati > Cyanobacteriota > Cyanophyceae > Oscillatoriales > Microcoleaceae > Microcoleus > Microcoleus sp. Pol17C6. Next base: position 72,864 of record NZ_JAUBQH010000022.1, on the reverse strand, counting down.
CTTCTTTCAATTTGGTCGATCAAGCGGTTGGCATCTGCTTCGGAAATGTCCTCGCGAGAGCTCATTAATGCTACCAAAGTATCGCGGTTGAAATGACCAAGCCGATCGCGCAAAGCGTCAAATCCGGCTTGCGGATCGTCAAATAACTTCCGCACGTCCCGCGTAATGCCTTCGTAGTTGAGTTCAGGGCGATCGAGCGAATTGAGGTAATCCCGAATTTTTCCGAGAATCCCGTCAATTACGGACTGAATACCCTCCTGTATTTTCTGAATTTGCAGTGCGAACTCATCGCGCACCGACAAAATTCCATCGACAATGCGATTTGCTTCTGCTTCAGAAATATCCGGCCGCTGAGACAGCAGAGACACAACTGTAGCTCGATCGATGTGCGACAAGCGCTCGCCCAAACTGTAAGCGCCGACTTTCGGGTCATGCAGCAGCAGTTGCAAGTCGCGCTTGATGGCTTCTGGATTTAATTCATCCTTGCCCGTATTACGCAAATAATCTTCTAAAACACTCTGAAAATCGTGCACTTGGCTTTGCACCCGTTTTGCCAAACGGCGCGGCGCTTTCACAATCGATCCAAGAGTTTCCTGCACTTGGTCGATAATTTGATTGACTTGTTCCTCACTCAAATCTTGTCTCTGAGAAAGCAGTTTTACCAAAGTATCGCGATCGACTTGAGACAGGCGGCCACGCAGTGCTAAAGCTCCTTCTTTGGGATTTTCCAGCAGTTTTGTCAAATCCCGCTTAATCCCTTCAGGATTGAGTTCTGATTTGCCAGTATTGCGGAGGTAATCTGCAAGGGCGGTAGTGGTTTGGTCGTACTGATCCTTAGCTTTTTCGGCCAACTTTTGCGGCGCATGCAGCACGCCGTGCCAAGTTTCTTCGGTGCTGTCGAGAAGCTGATTTACTTGCTCTTCGCTGAGGTCTTTCCGCTGAGATAGCAATTTTACCAACGTTTGGCGATCGAACCTAGAAGCTCTAGCTCTCAGGGCCCACATTCCCGCTTCTGGGTTATCAAGCAGCGTTTTCAAATCGCGCTTGATGCCTTCAGGATTGAGTTCTTCTTTGCCCGTAGACTTCAAGTATTCTTGTACTCTTTGCCACTGGTTGTCTAGTCGGACTTGCGCTGCTTCTTGCAGACCTTTAGCATCTGCTAAAACTACATCTCGCGTCCTTTCTAACTCTTGAACAATCTGTTCTACTTCCTGGAATCCGAAGTTTTCGCGACCTCGGAGAATTTGCACAAAACTGTCGCGGGTGTAAGGAGAAAGCCGATCGCGCAACTGTTCGTAAGTAGCGTCGGAATCCTCTAATATTTTTTTAAAAGCGCTCCCGATACCTGCTGCTGTGAGTTCCTCTTTCGGCGTCAGCTTCAAATAAGTTTCTACCCGCCACTGCAAATCGCGAGATTTTTCTTGCTCCTCGGCAAAGATCACGGTTTGTAAAACGCGCTGTCTAATTGCTTCTAATTCCTGGGAAATTTCTTTAATTTTGTCTTGGGTAAAAACGCCTCTACTAGCCAGGATTTCGGCAAAATAAGACTGTTTTAGTTTTTCTAATTCCCGGCGCACAGTTCCCGGATCGGCTGTAGGATCGTAGAGAACGTCCCGAAATTCGCGCTCGATGGCTTGGGGGTTCATCTGCCACGAATAAGTGTTGAGTAGGTAGTTTTCTACGTCGGCACGAATTGGGCTGTAAGTTACGGGTTCGCCTTTGACTTGAGCGGTAATTTTATCAGTTTGCTGGGTAACTTTGTCTTTAGCTTCTTTGAGCTGACCGACTACTTTTTCAAGATCCAAGTCAGAAATATCTGTGCGACCCAATACTATTCCCATTAAAGCATTGACTGCCATTGTCGTTGCTTGGGACATCATGGTCGGGCTTTGTCCAGAGTTTTGACCGCTCAGATTGCTGAGAGCTTTTTCTACCCTACTTGCCAATTTATCTGAGACCAAATCTCCCGATTTGGCAGATTTGAGATAGTCTACTAATTGGGCGATGCCGTCTGATGGCTGCCCTTGTTTTCCTACTTGTTTCCAAGCATCTTGAAGTTGGTCTACAATCCGGTTAACGTCGCGTTTTGATAAGTCCGATCGCGAACTTACTAAATCTACGAGAGTTTGGCGATCGAGATTCGGCAAATTTTCGGCTGCAATGGTTTTTAGTTGCGGATCGTTAAGCAATTTTTCAAACTCGCTACGCATCCCTTTGATGTCTAATTCTGGCGGTTTGAGGCTTTGGATGTAGTCTTCGACGTTTTCGCGCAAGCTTGTGGGGTCGATCGCGCTACCCAATTCATGGCCCACTGCTGCTGCTGCTGCTTTGGCTGTGGCGACTACTTGATTGCTGGCTGCTTTGGCGCCGATGGCCGAGGCTGCGGTGCCGACAATGGCTTGAAAGCCTGATGTGGCGGTGTTGACGACGGAACCGATCAAAGAACCGACGGTGGTGGAACTCACCCAAACAAGCATTGAGAAATAGGTTGCCCACACGACTAAACCGACGATCGCACCTAAACCGGGACTGCTAATCAAGCTGAGCTTAACTGCTAGCAAGCAAGCAAAGAATAGGGCAATGGTGACGGTAACTAGCGTCCAAGTACCTACCTTTCGGCCGATGTGGCGGACTGGGGAGCTCCCGCTATCCGAGTGGTGGCCGTCGTCGTGGGATTGTCCCATGTACGAAAGGCCCGCAGCTACTGATAAATTTGTTAGCAAGAGTTGGAAAGCGCAGGCGAGTACGACTCCAGCTATCAAGGCGATAAAAAATTGTGGCCCGGAATAAAGGAGTGCTGCGTCTTCTGCTGTGTTTGTAGTAGTCTGATCTACTGGCACTTGGGCCAGCCAGAATCCGATGTTATACAGTTGTGGATTTATTGGCAAATTTTGATACATAGTATATTCCTCGTTAAGAGTGGGTGCGCGCGCTCATTGGCGCAAGTTAACCAATGTATAGTTTTAGACTCATGCCCCCAATGGCAAGCATCGCCTTATTGACGAGCTAAAGCATCCCCCTACAGTTGGAAGTGTAGAAATATGTCTGCGGCCGGCTGTCACTTTAGGAATATTTGTGCTATGTAAATTGGCAGTTGTGAAGTTGTTAGTTCTCAGGTATGAGTAAGGTGCGCTGTGGCGCATCCGAGATAGATGGTAGTAATGGTAAGTCGGATTAAAATAATGGCAGAGGAAAATCTTTGGTCGATCGATATTAAGAGTCGGCACAGAAGCCCAGACAAATTGTTCACAATTGATCTACCAATGCCATAGCAAATTAGCTTTCAAGGGATTCTATAGTGCAGCGAGAAAGTCATGCAATTATTATTGGTGGCAGTTTAGCAGGACTGTTGGCCTCTAGAGTATTAGCAAAACACTTCGACCGAGTAAGTATTGTTGAACGAGATTTTTTTCCAGAAAAACCCGCACCTCGCCCCGGGATTCCTCAATCTCGTCATCTTCACATCCTTTTAAATCGGGGGAAAATCATCCTAGAACAGTTGTTTCCCGGCTTGGAAAACGAACTGGTAGCTGCTGGTGTTCCTAGTTTAGATCCCAGGTCGATCGGGTGGTTTAGTCCGGCGGGTTGGGCCCCACAATTTAGCCCGGATCTCAATGATGTAATTATTTTCAGTCGGGATTTACTGGATTGGCAAATTCGCCGCCGCTTGGCTGAAAATACGAACGTGCATTTCCTCGAAGGAGGTACAGTAACGGGGTTTCTGGCAAATGCCTCGCGCGCGGAGATTGCTGGTGTATCGGTGCGTTTTCGCGCTCGCCACAACCCTGGTAACATCCATGCAGAGAATTTGTATGCAGATTTAGTAGTCGATGCTAGTGGCAAAGTTTCCAAAACACCTCAATGGTTGAAAAGTTTGGGCTGGGAACCTCCGCAAGAAACCGTTATCAATGCTTTTGTTGGCTATGCCAGCCGCATCTATAAATGCAGCGGTAAATTGTCAGACACTGCGCCAGTATTTGTGTCAACCGCACCGCCATTTCGCACCCGTGGCGGTGCAATTTTCCCGATCGAAGGCAATCGCTGGCTGGTGAGTGTCGCCGGGGGCGATCGCGATTATCCCCCCACAGACGAAGCAGGTTTTGTAGAATTTGCGCGCAGTCTGCCAACCCCGACAATTTATCATGCGATTAAAGACGCAGAAGCCATCACACCAGTTTATAGCTATCGAGGTACAGAAAATCGTTTGCGACACTACGATCGCCTCTCCCGTTATCCTGAAAATTTGGCAGTTATCGGTCATGCAGTTTGCGCTTTCAACCCGGTTTATGGCCAGGGAATGACCGTTGCTGCACTGGATGCTCAGATGCTAGATGGATGTTTGCAAAAGCAAAGAGAGCGGTATCCAGAAGGCGATTTAACAGGCTTTGGGCGACAATTTCAAGAAAAACTAGCAAAATTACACACTATTCCTTGGACGTTTGCTATCAGTCAGGATTCCCGCTATCGGGGAAGTGAAGGTGCAAAACTAAACCTTGCTACGCGGCTGACAATTGATTACATGGATCTGGTGTTAAAAGTGCTGGTCGGAGATGCTAAAGTTTGTCAAGCATTTTTGGAAGTTCTGCACATGATTGAGTCGCCGGCTGTACTTTTTCATCCCAGTATTGCGCTGAAGGCGATCGGGCAATTAGTCACTGGAAGGCAGAAGCAAAATTAATATAAAGAGTTTATAAGCTGTTGTGGATTTAATTTGTATGTTGAGGGCGGGCTTTCCTGGCCAACCCCTACTATCCACAAGAAAAAAATTATTTTACTATGCAATTTAAATGCGGATTAGCTTACAGAATCAGGTTATTTTGGCAAATTATATTTTTACCCCCCCGAGGAAGGAAGATAAATGCAGATGAATTTCTATTCATCTGCATTTATTTAAGCTGATATTATGTCCGCTTGAACCTGGATGATAAAAAAGATGACTTTTGCGACTGCCGTTTTCGGATATTTCACGTAATTAAGATGGGTAAAATCCGATTTAGTACCCCAATTGTCGGTTTTTGAAATACATCATTAGATTTATTTCAAAAAATGTTTGTACTCACGACTTACCCACAGGACTCAAGAAACCAGTTTTTTTACCCATAGCCCTCGCGCTTCACGCTATATTCTCGTAAAAAAAATCGGTTTATGCAGCATAGAATAATCTAGACTTGTGCAATTGTCACTTGCCAGCCAAACAATCTAATTGTTGTTGCATTTGGGTGGTAACTCGATCGAAACAAGCATCAACATAATCGCGATCGCGCGCCGCCTCCGAACCATACCTCTCAAATACAATCGGTTCGCAGACGCGAGTCCGAATTTGCACGGGTAAAGGCAGGTTTGGCAAAGGCCCAATACTCAATCCCCAAGGCAATCCCAAATACACCGGAAATACCACCGGATCGATGCCCAACAACCACGGCATCCCCCATTCATGCAATTGCTTAACTTGTTCGTACAAATCTGCCAAAACTATCAAAGTATCGTGGGCACCGTGCGATATAATTGGTAAAATTGGCACTTCTTCTCGCAATGCTAATTTGATAAATCCCTTGCGTCCCGCAAAGTAGATTCGATCGCGCAAATGGTGGGGGCGAAAAACATCTTGGGCGCCGCCCGGATAGACGAGAACTGCAGCATTTTTGCGTAAAGCTGCGATCGCCATTTTTGGATGTGCCTGGAGGGCACCACACTCAACCCCCATACTAGCAATCTCTGGGGAAACCTTCCATACTGTGGGGTGCATCAATCCGTAGGCCAAGCGTTCCGTGCCGTACCTGCGGAACCATTCGTATAGGAACATAAACATATCGGGAGCGGCGAGTCCCCCGTTGTGAGAACCAACCACGAGCATTTTTCCGCTGGCCGGTACGTGGTGCCAGCCGTCGCTTTGTACGCGAAAATAGTAGCGGTACAGCCATTCCCAAACTGGCAACCAGAGCTCAATGAAGTCGGGATTGCGATCGTCTAAAGATAGACCGTCAAAGGGATAGTTAGAGGATTTGCCGTCTTTTTTGTTAGTAGTTATTGTCACTGCAAAAATATTTAACGCTTTGGTCATTATATAGCAGAAGGAAGAAAGCTTTAACTCTCGAAGAGAGAAGGCTTTAGTTATTTGGGCAAGAAAGAAGAAGGGAGGAGATTAGTTGGGCTTTTACTCTCATTGTGCGTGCGCTAATCGCTATCGCCATGCGAGAAAAATATTTTTCCTATCATTAATATGCTCCCATTCCGAAGGAATCTACCGCATGAGTTTTAGCAAGTGAAAACTTCATAAACATCGAGTGCGGTTGCTATAGGAATATAATTAAATCAGAATGGACGCAAATATTTGGTTTCTGATTTGAGCGGGCTGCTTTTGTTCAGAGGTTTTGTGCTGGTTGTCTCCACAGGAACAAAACCGTTTGCCCTCAGCTACAGCAACTGTCGTTGAGGGCGGGGCGGCTTTAGCCACAAAAACACAACTGTGCCCCAAGCCGATAAGTTTCCGTTTTGGAAGATTTTATCAAATTGACGCCCGCCATCGGGTCAATGCTAGCGATTTGCGCTGTTTGCCACAATTTTAATAGTCCTGGACGCACGTACTACGATTTTCTGTCCGAAGATAAAGTAGTGAAGCAATCTCAAACCCTTGATTTAACGCCCTTGAGTGCCTAAGCCCTGTTTAAGTAAGGTACGATCGACAGTTGAGTTATGTGAGCGATCGAAGAACTGTATCCGGCTTCCGACACCCCACTACGACGATGGGGTCGATCGCGCCAATCGCCTGTCACTGAGAATCTGGGAGGATCTACAGCACAATCTCGCTCTCGAATCTGCCAAGAATTCACCTGAAATGTAGCCCCATATTACTCAACTGCAACAACTGACAGCTAAATGGTTTAACGAACACCTGACAAGATATTGGCGGATAACACATGACTTGGATTCCTAGCAAACTGTCCCGCATTTAAACTGTTAACTGTTGACTGTTGACTTTGCTGCTCTTCCATTCCCCGACTCGGACACTCTCGCCTTCTCCCTCCCCCGCTCTGCCATAATGAGTCATTTATCGGCGTAGCAGCTTTATTTGTCTTCGCTCAACTCACCAAACATTAAATAATATAAATAAAACTTGACTTGCGGTCATAAAAAAGTTATATAAAGATTTTTTGTGGAAGATAAATGGATTTTTTTGCTATATTGACCTGCAATTAAGATAATGATTGTGGTTAAGTGAGGATTTGAACGGATGAAAAACTTGAATTGCTGGAATAAACCCGCTGCATTGCTGGGCGCGATCGCGATCGTAGCCGGAAGTTTGCAGGCGAATGCCATCGGTGTTGCCGCCCCATCAACATCCACTGTCAGTCAAGATGCTGAAAATATTTCCTTTGAAGATAGCGCGACCTTTCAAATAGCCCAGGCTGGCAACCTTTGTCGCCAAGTCACTCCCAAAGAAGGTTTGACCGTTCGCCAGAACCCAGACCCCAAATCCCCTAGAGTTGGCGGGGTACCACTTAATACTCAGGTAATGCTTTCCCAAGGCGCTACTTCTGTTAAAGCCTCCGACGGTCGCCTCTGGATTCAAATTACCGCTCCCGTCACAGGGTATGTGGCTAGCGGATATCCCAACAACGAGGCTAATTTAGGTTCGTGCACGACAGCCAGCACCACAATTAGTCAAACTCCTTCCCCAAGGCCGGCAGCGACACCTGCACCGGCACCTGCACCGGCACCTGCAGCGACGCCAGCACCGGCACCGACACCAAGTCCAAGTCCAGCACCGGCACCAGCACCAGCACCAGCACCAGCACCAGCACCAGCACCAGCACCAGCACCAGCACCAGCACCAGCACCAGCACCGGCACCAGCACCAGCACCAGCACCAGCACCAGCACCAGCACCAGCACCAGCACCAGCACCAGCAACGGGCCCCGTAAGTCTGTGCCGGCAAGTAGAACCTCGCGTAGCCCCGAGGGGTCTAGCTATCCGCACCGAGCCTTCCAAGACTTCTGTGGTTAAAGGCGGTGTAGCGGCTAACGGTCAAGTAACGCTTGTGCCGAATTTCCAGTTAGTGAGAGATAAGAATGGAGAAGACCGCAATTGGGTTGAGATTTCAGCCCCTGTGGCCGGATTCATCTCGGCTGGAAATTTGATCATGTGCAAGTAAACTTGTGAGTTTGATCGCTCTTTTTGACTAAAAGAGCGATCAACACCAAAAATAGTTTTAAGATTGTCGCGCAGCCAGGGAACAACGCCGAGCCCAGACTGCTTCTGGGACTTACGAATCAATAACTTATTTCTATCGGGAAGCAGCGGTAGCCAATCTTTATCAGCTTCTTTTTTTCGTGAGTGGCGTCAAGTCCTAGCTTGGTTCCTGGCAACGCACGCGGGATGAATGAATTTAAGCAAAAAGCCGATCGACCTTTCTACTGACAGCGGCCGCTTGCCGAATATTGGTGTCCGCGATTTGGTTGACACTTCGATTGTCGGCCAATCCAGACAATTTCCCACTTATTTTGCCTGATTCTGAGTTCGATGCGGTGTCGCATTGCAGCAACAGAATCGTCAGCTAAACCGACGACGGTTTGGACAATTACCGCTGTTTCTCGCGTGGGATATTCAACCGAAATTTGGTCGCTTTTTCTGCCTTCAGATTCTTGGTCACTGCTAAAGAGTTTTGCTGCGATATCTTTGGGATTGGAGACGGTAATTTTGCGATCGGCAAGGAATTGTTTAGTGTTAATTGCTTCGTAGTTCGATCGGGCGGCGGCCTGCCCCATTGCTGCGATGGGAATTTGGATGCAGGCGAAAACAGCTAGGAAAAAGAGGGATCGCTTGACAATTGATTGGTTCATTAGGCTGCAGATTGTGCCAGAAATTTTTGTCTTCGAGATGCGTAAGCCGCCAAATCTGCCTCGGTGAATTGAGTTTGCTGCCATGAGGGACGCGACATTAGTCGATCGCACCAACCTTGAATTTTAGGATAGCCGTCTAGGGACACACCAACCCAAGATAGCAAGGGCACGACGGTGCCGGCAACGCACTCGGCAAAGGTAACAGTGTTGCTAGCGAAAAAAGGGCGATCGTCCAGCAAGCCTTCAAAGAATTTCAGCACAGTATCGACTTTTTCCTTAGCCTTTTCGATTTCCTGCGCTGGGGGAGTTCCCCGTCCCATTTTTTCACTGGTTAGGGGGTAAATTTGCGGTATAAGTTCGTTAACTGTGACCAACTCTACCATTCTCACAACTGCCAAATCTTTCGGTTCTTTTGGCAGCATTGCCGGTTCGGGATACTTCGTTTCTAGATAGTCAAGAATTGCTAGAGACTCGACGACAGTGAAGTCATCATCCACCAAAACAGGGATGCGGTGAAAAGGATTTATTGCCACAAATTCAGGCTGCAAGTGATCGCCGTCCAAGTGGATTTCTACTACTTCAAAGTCGAGGTTTTTTTCTAAGAGGGCGGTCCAGACGCGGCGGGAGTTGGGGGAAATTGGGGTGTGGTAAAGTTTCATAATTGGTGTGCCTGGTTATTCAGAGGTAATAAAAGCCACATTTTGATTATGCACCTTAACTGTCATTTGATTTATTCTCTCCAACTTTGTCCTCTCCAGTTTCACCGTCTCCACTATCGTCTAAATTTTTACTTTCATCTGAAACTTCATAATTATCCATAATTTCGAGCAATAAATGCTTTAAATTCTTATCCGGTGGTCGTTTCTCAAATTCTGCGTGCGTGTAAATCCACAGCAACACAACTTCTTGTTTTGTAATATCTAACAAATATATAAGTCGCCCCTGTTCAGCGGCTCCGCGAAGCTGAGGCATTTTAAACTCCAGCTTCCACAATTCTAATCCATCACGGCTAGAGCCTTGAGGCCAAGGCTCTAAATGTCCCAACGGTGGACGGGGACGGGGGTCAATACTCAAAAATTTGATAAATTTTTGGATTAATTCGACAAATTTTACTAATCCTGCCTGATTTTTACGATAGCGATCGCGGATCAGTTTTTGCTGACTTCTCTCAAAGTTATTCGAGAGCTTGATTTGAAATTGCTCTGATCCGTTCACACGCCTCCTCCGCCGTCATTGCCTCGCTAGTTTCCCACCCTGCAAAAGTTTCCTCCAGGGCTTCGGATAGTGCTTTTTGATAAGCAATATCTTCCCGTTCTACTCCACTCAAAATCGCATTAATAAGTCTATTAAAGGCGTTAATATAAGCTACAAAACTATCTAGTTCACCTTTAAGTACAATCCAAGGTAAAGTGATAGCCAAAGAAAAAACCCCCACAAATTTAAGCAACCTTTCTTTAATTCCTTGAGGGGGTTCAATGAAAGCATAGGCAAAAACTTTGAGTAATTCTTGCGTTTCAGCAGGAATTTTTTCCCAACGGTCTTCAATTTTTACAGCTAAATTGTTTGCTTTTTGAGCCAGTTCCCAAAACTTTGAAGCGCTGGACGTGCGGGGGTGAAATATCTGCCGAATTTCGCTGGGGCTAATTGTGATAGTGGCTGACATTTACCTGACCTCTTGCGATGCGATCGCTTTACTGATACTCACTCATTCTTAGTATATCAGTCAGGCCCTAAAAAAAATTGAGCTTTCATTACCAGTAGACAGGTAATTATGAAAAAGGCGGGCCCTAAAGCCCGCCCCATCAAACGATCGACTTAGTAATCGAAGTCGCCGCCGCCCATGCCGCCGCCAGCGCCAGCAGCAGCAGCGCCATCCTTCGGTTCAGGCTTGTCAACGACGATACACTCGGTTGTCAGCACCATACCAGCAATAGATGCGGCATTTTGCAGAGCAGAACGAGTCACCTTCGCAGGGTCAACGATACCAGCTTCAAACATATCGACAAACTCATTTGTCGCTGCGTTGAAACCAACGTTGAACGGCTTTTCTTTGACGCGCTCAGCAATCACAGCGCCATTCAAACCAGCATTTTCAGCAATCCGCTTCAGAGGAGCAGCCAAAGCCCGTGCCACAATCAAAGCACCGGTCAATTCTTCGCCCTTCAGGCTGCTGTTAGCCCACTCTTCTAATTGAGGAGTCAGGTGAGCCAAAGTTGTACCGCCGCCAGGAACAATTCCTTCTTCAACAGCAGCTTTGGTAGCGTTGATCGCATCTTCAAGACGCAGTTTGCGATCCTTCATTTCTGTTTCGGTAGCCGCGCCGACTTTGATCACTGCGACGCCACCAGCCAATTTGGCCAAACGTTCTTGCAGCTTTTCTTTGTCGTAGGAAGACTCGGTTTCGTCCATTTGACGGCGAATTTGTTCGCAGCGGGACTTGACGGCGGCTTCGTTACCTTCGGCAACAATTGTCGTGCTGTCTTTGGTGATGGTGATGCGGCGGGCTTTGCCGATCATGTCGAGCTTGGTGTTTTCCAGTTTCAAACCGGCATCTTCGGTGATTAGTTGACCGCCGGTCAATACGGCGATATCTTCTAACATGGCTTTGCGTCGATCGCCAAAACCGGGTGCTTTAACAGCAGTCACGTTCAACACACCGCGCAGTTTGTTGACAACGAGGGTAGCTAGAGCTTCTTTCTCAATGTCTTCTGCAATGATCAACAGCGGGCGGCCGGAACGAGCTACTTGTTCGAGCACGGGTACTAAATCTTGTACCAGAGCAATTTTCTTGTCTGTCAGCAAGATGAAGGGTTCTTCGAGAATCGCTTCCATCCGCTCAGTGTCGGTGACGAAGTAGGGAGAAATGTAGCCTTTGTCGAAGCGCATCCCTTCGGTGATTTCCAATTCGGTGGTCATAGACTTCCCTTCTTCCAGGGAAATCACGCCTTCCTTGCCCACCTTGTCCATTGCGTTAGCAATCATTTGGCCGACTTCATCGTCGTTACCAGCAGAGATGGAGCCGACTTGAGCGATGGCTTTGGAATCTTCTACTTGTTTGGCGTGTTCGGCAATTTTTTCTACCAAAAACGTCGTTGCTTTGTCAACACCGCGCTTGAGGGCGATCGCATTTGCGCCGGCTGCTACGTTACGCAGACCTTCTTTGACCATTGCGTGAGCCAAAACGGTAGCAGTTGTGGTACCGTCGCCTGCTGCGTCGTTGGTTTTGGAAGCTGCTTGACGGATCAGGGCAACGCCTGTATTTTCTACGTGGTCTTCTAGTTCGATTTCTTTGGCGATGGTAACACCGTCATTAACAATCTGAGGAGCTCCGAATTTCTTTTCTAGAACCACGTTACGGCCTTTGGGGCCGAGGGTTACGGCCACTGCTTCGGCCAAAATGTCCATACCGCGTTCGAGGGCGCGACGTGCATTTTCGTTGTAGATGATACGCTTAGCCATAGTTTTTGGGGATTTGAGGGTTTGAGATTTTGGATTGGGGATTATGGATTTTAGTCATTTGTCCCGTGTCATTAGTTGTTTGGCGGCGTTCGCTTTAAACTAATGACTGATGACTAAGGACTGATGACTAATGATTAATTAGTTAACGATCGCCAGAATGTCTTTTTCTGCAAGCAAGACGTATTCGTCTGTGCCGAGTTTGATGTCGGTGCCGGCGTATTTCGAGTAGAGAACTTTGTCGCCGACTTTGACTTCCATTTCAGTGCGGCTGCCGTCGTCATTGCGCTTGCCAGGGCCCACGGCCGCGACTTCGCCTACTTGGGGCTTTTCTTTCGCTGTGTCGGGCAGAAGGATGCCGCCGGCGGTTTTTTCTTCGCTAGCGCTTACTTTTACGAACACGCGCTCGCCTAACGGTTTAACGGTAGAAACACTCAGTGATACTGCTGCCATAAATAAATCTCCAGATTACAGATTGTCGTCAGTCAGTCGTCAGGGGTCACGATGAAAGCAACAGCGGACTACTTACAACTGACATATTAGCACTCTCGACTCCTGAGTGCTAATTTAGCTTTAGTCAGGGTCGATCGCAACTTAGTTGTCAGTACGGGTTCCCGAACCGAGCATGAGTTGGAGGCAAGGAGAGGGCGGAGTGGGGGCTGTGGTGAAGACTTTCGATCGCTAACCAATTACTTTTGATTGATGAAGACAATGACAGAAAATAACGAGGAATCTTGTAGCCAAGGCTTGAGCGCTTGCGTCCAAAGCCTGGGAATCGATCGAATCGAGCGGCATATTTTTATCTGTGCCGACCAAACCGTGCCCAAGTGCTGCGATCGGCAAACCAGTCTGGAGGCGTGGAATTACTTAAAAAAACGCTTGCAAGAATTGGGGTTGGACAAGCCAAGTGCCACTCGACCAACCTGCGTCTTTCGCACGAAAGCCAATTGCCTGCGAGTGTGCGCGTCTGGCCCGATTATGGTAGTCTATCCAGACGGAGTGTGGTATCGCGACGTTACTCCACCCGTCATTGAGAGAATTATTCAGGAACATCTCCTAAACTCAAAGGTCGTTCAAGAATACGCTTTCTTAACTCATCCTTTGCCTGTGCCTTCTGAGACCCAGCCAAACATTTAAGTATAGCGCTGTTTAAAGTACAGGGTTATAGGTAAAGTGTTAAATTTAAGGTTAAGGGTGAGAATTTGAGACAGTTTGGCGTCCGGGCGATCGCACCTGCTACAGCTCAATAAAACTGTAGTTAGGTTCTTGTCTTCCTGGTGCGGCTTCCCGTGTTCCTTGTGTTTCTCAAAAGGTACAGTAAAAAAAATCGATCCGAGGAACTGTGAAATTTTGTGCAAAAATTTCTCAGTGGCAGACACTAAGCAGGTTGCCAAACTACACTAGAAGCAGTTAAATACGTAAGTAGGGAGTCTGCTTAAATTTCTCTATATCAGAAGTATCATTTAAAACCGGGGCATTAACCTGAAATTGAACCGATCGAGATTAACTATTTAACTTGGGCTCTGTTAGGGAGTCTCCAATCAATCAAGGCTGATCTTGGTAGGGCGATCGTGCATTACAGGTTTGGGCTGCATTCCAGGTCGTAAGACACTGACAAACAGCCGTCAATTATAGGTTGGAAAGCGGTAATACCCGCCCCGCTTTCCCTCACCGCCATCCCTTCAGCCGACCGTCGTCCTCCACTCCCAGCCTGGTGGCGGGGGACTGACGGAAAAAACAGAAGTGAAAACAAGGAAGTGTGCGGGATACTTTAGCGGGAATAAACATGACAAAGGACAATAATTCAGGAGAGCAAAAACGGCTGATGCTGGTTGACGACGACCCCAACTTGATCTTGCTCGTCAAGGACTACTTGGAGTTTCGGGGTTACAACGTCATTACAGCAGAAAACGGCAGAGACGCTCTGGAAAAACTAGAACAAGAAGTTCCCGACTTGATTATCTGCGACGTGATGATGCCGGAAATGGACGGCTACACTTTAGTCAAACACATCAGGGAAGACCCTCGCACTAGCTGGATTCCGGTTCTTTTCTTGTCCGCAAAAGGTCAAAGTTCAGACCGAGTAAAAGGCTTGAGCACTGGGGCTGACGTTTATATAGTCAAGCCTTTTGAACCAGAAGAACTGGTAGCCCAAGTGGAATCTTCTCTGAAAGCAGCATCGCGCTTGATTCGCCACTCAAATCCCGGTATGGAGAGTGGCCCAAAAATTAAGGCGCGCCGCAATGTCGAATTGACTCCCACTGAGTTAAAGGTGGTACAGTTGCTAGCCCAGGGTATGGCAAACCGCCAGATCGCAGACGTGATGAATGTCAGCCAGCGGACTATCGAAAGCCACGTCAGCAATATGCTGGGCAAAACAGGTCTGCACAACCGGACAGAGTTAGCTCGCTGGGCTCTTGAAAGCAAAAAGGCTTGAGCGGAGGTAGTCTGCACTATGAAATCAGGGGAGCAAAATCTACTGCTATGCGCTTCGGTATGCCTGCTTGGCGGTAGGGCGGTGGGCGCGGTAGTTTGAAGGCGCCATTAACCTTGACACGGCAGCCGGTATTGAGTTACTAGGCGTATAGTTTTTGAGGGCACCTCGCTCAAATGCAAGCAGGCTTAAAAGAACCCTCTGGCGGTAGAGCCGAAAATATGAAATACTGGGGAGATGGAGTTTTCTGAAGTTTAATCTATTGCCTCAGTTAGCTCCATGTTGCTAAAATGTGATATTTAGATTAACTTCTTTCTACAATTATTAGGTCTAAGTTTCTATGACAAACTTAATGAACCGCCTTTCTATTTTTGTGGACGGGAACAATATGTTCTACGCTCAACAAAAGAACGGCTGGTTTTTTGATCCTCGCAGGGTGCTCGAATATTTCAAAACTTCGCAGCCGAATGTCATCTTGATCAATGCTTTCTGGTATACGGGTCTGAAAGACCCCCAAGATCAAAGGGGATTTCGAGATGCTTTAATCAGTCTAGGTTACACGGTTCGCACTAAAATTCTTAAGGAATATTACGACGATGCTTCGGGCAGATATTCTCAAAAGGCTAATTTAGACATAGAAATTGTGGTTGATATGTTTAATACCGTGGATCAATACGACCAAGTTGTGCTGTTTAGCGGGGATGGGGATTTTGAGCGGGCGATCGAACTGCTCCGCTCGAAAAATACTCATATTACTGTGGTATCAACCGAAGGAATGATTGCTAGAGAGTTACGAAATGCTACAGATAGGTATATAGACCTAAATGAAATTAGGGAACATATCGAGAAGATGGATTATTAGTCATTAGTCATTAGTCATTAGTCAGTAGTTATTAGTCATTAGTCAGTAGTTATTAGTCATTAGTCATTAGTTAGGGGTTAGGGGTTATTAATTATTCGTTATGGGCGCGAGACAGGGGACTGGTGACTGGAGGCTAAAAATCCAGAAAAACGGACAAGTAAAAATCAGGAAAACACTTTTTTAGAGCTATGAAAACTCAACCAAGTCAAGACCGGATTATTATTTTCGATACGACTTTGCGCGACGGAGAACAATCTCCGGGTGCATCTCTGAATGTGGATGAAAAGCTGACGATCGCTCGCCAGTTAGCGAGATTGGGCGTGGATGTGATTGAAGCGGGTTTCCCTTTCACCAGCACGGGAGATTTTGAGGCAGTCCAAAAAATAGCGCGATCGGTTGGCACGGAAGATGGCCCGACAATTTGCGGTTTAGCACGGGCGAGAAAGCAGGATATTAAAACAGCAGCAGAGGCTCTGAAACCAGCAGCCAATGCGCGAATTCATACGTTTCTGGCTACGTCTGATATTCACTTGGAGTATAAGCTGAAAAAGACGCGGGCTGAGGTTCTGGAAATTGTGCCGGAAATGGTGGCTTACGCTAAGTCTTTTGTGGATGATGTGGAGTTTTCGCCGGAAGATGCTTGTCGATCGGAACCGGAGTTTTTGTATCAGGTTCTAGAGCGGGCGATCGCAGCCGGTGCGACTACGGTTAATATTCCCGATACTGTGGGCTACACGACTCCGAGCGAGTTTGGGGCTTTGATTCGGGGAATTAAGGAAAATGTGCCGAATATCGATCGCGCAATTATTTCGGTTCACGGTCACAATGACTTAGGATTGGCTGTTGCTAACTTTTTGGAAGCTGTGAAAAATGGCGCCAGACAGTTAGAATGCACGATTAACGGGATTGGCGAACGGGCGGGAAATGCGGCTCTGGAAGAGTTGGTAATGGCGCTTTACGTGCGGCGCCAATATTATAATCCGTTCTTGGGCCGATCTGCGGATTCTGAGGAACCGCTGACAAATATTGACTCGCGCCAAATTTACAAAACTTCCCGCTTGGTTTCCAATTTGACGGGGATGTTGGTGCAGCCAAATAAGGCGATTGTCGGGGCAAATGCTTTCGCTCACGAGTCGGGAATTCACCAAGACGGGGTGCTGAAAAATAAGCGGACATACGAGATTATGGACGCTGAGTCGATCGGCTTAACTGAAAATCAAATCGTCTTGGGCAAATTGTCGGGGCGCCACGCATTTCACACTCGCTTGAAAGAGTTGGGTTTTGAAATGGCAGACGATGAGCTAAATAAGGCTTTTGTCAAGTTTAAAGATTTGGCGGACAAGAAAAAAGAGATTACGGATTGGGATTTAGAGGCGATCGCCAATAACGAAGTGCACCAAGCACCGGAACTGTTCCGGTTAGAATTGGTACAGGTTTCTTGCGGTGACAAATCGCGGCCGACAGCAACCGTCACTGTACGGAATCCGGCGGGCGAAGAATTGACCGATGCTGCGATCGGCACCGGGCCTGTGGATGCGATTTACAGGGCAATTAACCGGGTGGTAAACGTACCGAACGAGTTGATCGAGTTTTCTGTACAATCGGTAACAGCGGGCATAGATGCGATCGGCGAAGTAACAATTCGCTTGCGCCACGAAGGCAAAGTATTTTCCGGTCACTCAGCAAATACCGACATTATCGTAGCGTCTGCAGAAGCATACATCAGCGCTTTAAATCGCCTGTATCAGGCATTGCAGTCTAATCCTGAAAAAGCCTCCGAAAAACCAACTGCGATCGGAAATCAAGTTGTTGCAGAAGCACAGCGCTGATAAATTTACTGTCAGCCATTTTTCTTGAAACAAACCGCAGACGAACCCAGATCGAAGCAGATAACTCTCAATTAATCTGCGTTAATCCGGGTTTATCTGCGGTTTGAAATTACTTTTTTTACTAATAACAAACTCTTGAAAAATGCAAGACGAAACTTTAAAAAAAGAGCGACAATTCCACGATGCTTGGGCATCCACAATCGATATTGACGGCATTCGAGTCAATGATTACTTTGAAGCTTGCACCGCCCCAGAAAATAGATTTATCGTCCAGCAAATGGGCGATATTACAGGCAAACGCCTGTTAGATTTAGGCTGCGGCGCGGGAGAAAATAGCGTTTATTTTGCTAAAAAAGGCGCCGATTGTGTGGCGGCGGACTATTCTCAGGGCATGGTAGAAGTTGCTCTGAAATTGGCTGAGAAAAACGGCGTCAAAATAGGCGGCTGCACTGTCAATGCAATGGCTATGGATTTCCCGGACAACAGTTTTGATATTGTTTACGCTTCTAATTTGCTGCACCATTTACCGGAACCTGAAAAGGCAATTCGCGAAATGCACCGCGTACTGAAGCCTGGGGGTAAAGCTTGTTTTTGGGACCCGATGAAGCACAATCCGGTGATTAATGTTTACCGTAGAATGGCGACTGAGGTGCGAACTGAGGATGAAAGTCCTTTGGATATTAATATTGTAAATTTTGTCAATTCTTTGTTTTCCGAGACGGCTTATGATACGTTTTGGCTGACATCGCTGTGGATTTTTTTGCGCTTTTATTTAATCGAAAAAGTGCATCCGAATGAGGAGCGTTATTGGAAAAAGATTATCATTGAACAAGAGAGACTGAAACCGGAATACTCTCGATTGGAAGGGTTGGATGGGTTGTTAAAGAAGTTGCCTTTGATGAAGCGCTTGGCTTGGAATTTGGCTGTTGTGGCAACGAAGTAATTAAAAGAAGTACAATAGAAGTACAATAAGTCAAAGCATTTAATTAAGAGGCTAATTATGCCAGAAACTATTACTGCTATCTACGAAAACGGGGTTTTTCGTCCCTTGAGTTCTGTGTCTTTCAAGGATGGGGAAACTGTGCAGATTCAACTCTGGCCAGATGATCCAAAAAAGCAGGCAGAATTGGCAATCCAGTTTTTAGTTGACCGAGGATTGGTGACTCCACTACCTAACAATCCCCATAACGTCGAGGCTGTCACTGATGAAGATGTGTATGAATTGGCTAAAAGGTTAGGGGCCAAACCGGGCAAGCCTCTGTCAGAAATTATTATCGAGGATCGCGGTCCGTGGTAAACATTTATTTTTTGGATAGCAGCGCCCTCATCAAAAGATATGTGGTTGAAATTGGCAGCCCTTGGATAAAAACGCTCACGGATTCCCAGACTGGTAACTCGCTGCTTCTAGTCCGCATTACCTGGGTGGAAGTTCTTAGTGCTTTTGCACGCAGACAACGTGAAGGCGGTATAACTGCTGCGGAAGTTGCTGCACTTATTGCAAATTTTCGATCTGAATTCAATAGTCGGTATAGAGTTATCGAAGTTGATCGGGTACTGGTTGAAAGGGCGGGTGAACTGATTGTTCAATATCCACTGCGGGCTTATGACGCTGTGCAATTGGCGGCTGCTTTGCGCGTTCAATCTGTTTTAACATCAATCCCAGATACTCAACTAATTTTTGTTTCGGCGGACAACAGATTGCTGGATATTGCTCAGTCGGCAGGGTTGGCGATCGACAATCCTAATAATTATCCGTAATCAAGCTGTGTGTACTCAGGAATGCAAGTCTTCATACAAATCAGAGGACTCAAGTAATCACTAGCAACTAATTTTAGTGCGATCGTTATTTAGAGAATTTCTTTCAAAATTTTAAGTAATAGTTGATTCTGTTCCTCCGTACCTAAACTAATCCGCAATTTGTCTTCTAATCGCGGCTGATTGAAGTATCGAATCAATATTCCCCGTACTTTGAGTGTTTGATAAATTCTTTCTGCATCGCCGTTTGGTGGCCGCACTAACAAAAAGTTGGTTTGCGAGGGCCAAACGTCAAAGCCTAATTCCTGGAAGCTAACGGCTAGTTTTGCTCTGGAAGCCTTAATCTTTTCGGCGTTGGCTATTTTGTGGTCTTGATCTGCGATCGCAGCCGCGCCCACTGCATAGGCTAAAGCATCCACATTATAGCTGTCTTTGATTTTATTTAATTCTGCCAGCAGCGCCGGATTTGCTATGCCAAAACCCAGCCTCAATCCTGCTAGGGAATAACCTTTTGAAAGAGTCCTCAAAATTATAACATTACTGTACTTTTTTGTCAAATGCAAAGCATTTTCTTCGGCGAAATCTACATAAGCTTCGTCGATCACAAGAATGCCAGATAACTCTTTAGCCAGTTTCTCCAAATCTGCAATAGATACGGCTGTTCCCGATGGACTGTTTGGCGAAGCTATAAATGTCACTGCACCCTGGGCTGCTATTAGCAAATCGACTGGTAACTTGTAGTCGTCGGGATAAGGAACTTCGACAAATTCTGCATCTTGAATTTCTGCCAAAGTGCGGTACAATACATAGGTTGGCGCGGGACAAACAATCTGTTTCCCTGATTCGCCCACAGCGCGAACTATCAAGTTTAATAAATCGTCGCTGCCGTTACCTACAACAATCCAATCGTCAGCAACTCCCAAAACTTGACTAGCAGCAATACGGAAACTTTTGCCAGTTGGATCAGGATAGCGCCGCAGCATTTCTCCGTCTATTTCCTGAAGCACTTTTAAGGCTTTGGGAGAAGGCGGATAGGGATTTTCATTAGAATTTAGTTTAATAACTTTTGTGCCTAGCGGTGGCTGTTCCCCCGGCACATAGCCAGACATTTCGTGGATGCTTTTGCGAAAGTAATTCATCTATTATCTGTGTTTATCTGCGTTTATCTGCCTTCATCTGCGGTTAAAAAGTCATATCAAACAATTAGTGACTATCCGCGTTATACCCAAATTAATTAACTTTTGCATATCCGCTCGATCGTCCACCGTCCAGGCCACAATGTCAACTCTCTGACTCCGGCTTTCTTGAATTAGTGCGGGGTTTTCCAGCAAAACGCGATACTGGCTGCTAATCAAATTATCCTGATGCGTCACAGCTTGAGCTAATTGAGTTTTGTACGCTTCTAGATTAGCAACAATGTGTCCGATCGCCAAATCACCAGATAGCCGCCGCACTTGTTCGAGAAATCCAGCGTTAAAGGAGGTAATAACGCATTTGTGTTGGATTTCTTCGCCCTTCAAAGTATTGACAAAATCCGCGACATCGGCGTCAGACCACTCGCAGTGAGGTTTGACATCAAAATAAAGAAATTTGCCAACATTTTTGAGTATGGTTAATGATTCTTTTAAAGTAGGAATTTTTTCTTGTGAAAATTCATCGCTAAACCATTTTCCTGCATTAAATGTCTGCAACTCAGACAGGGTTGTTTCCCTAACTTTGCCAGAAACTCCAGTGATTCTATCTAATGTTGCGTCGTGAAAAATCACTGGTACGTTGTCGGCGGATAGCTGGATGTCAAATTCGATCGAATGAGCTCCATGGGCGATCGCCAGTTCAAAAGCTGCTAAAGTGTTCTCGGGGGCGATCGCCGAAAATCCCCGATGTGCGATAATTTCTAAATTCACTGTCTTGTGCCCTCTAAAAAATCTGCCACAGTTTGATTAAAAGTTTCCGGTTGAGTCAAAAAAGACCAGTGATTCCCAGGTACTTTTGCAACGGTAAGATTTTTCAAGTATCTCTTGTATGGCTGCATTTGCCAAGCCATGCGATTTACGCCTTTTTCCGGCTGTACAAACAAAGTCGGTATCTCAATATTTTCAGTTAAACCCGCAACTTTCATCACTTCTGCAAATATCTGATTTCTGGCTGCAATCGCAAATTTACTTCCCCAAGTTCCGTCGGATTTTTGTTCGATTTGGTGTTGGAATACCATTTGCTGCACGTCACTCCAATCTGCGTATTCTCCCGATTGTTTTGCTGCTGCTTCTGCTTGGGCTAAAGTCGCAAACGGGCCCACACATTTTAGACAGTCTAATTTTCGGTAAACAATTGGCAGGGTGAGTTTCATCGCGGCGGGCAGTTTGGTGATGAAGATCGGGTCTATTAAAATCATACTGCAAAAGCGATCGGGATTTTGCCTCGCCCAAATCGCTGCTAGTTTTCCCGTCCAAGAATGTCCTAAAATGTGTGCGTCAGACCAGTTGAGATGTGCCATCAAAGCTTCTAAATCTGCGATCGCACTTTCAAAAGTATAGTCTGTTTTCGGTTTGCTACTCTCTCCGTGACCGCGCATATCTGGCGCTACAATATGATACCGGTTGGAGAAATAATTGCCCAAGCTATTCCAGACACACGAACTATCTGCTAAACCGTGTAACAACAGCAAACGCGGAACTTTTTTACCTGTTTCTGGCTTCCATTCTAGGTATGAAAGTTCCATTCCTGGCAGGTGCAAAGTGTTACGACTTGGCATGATTAGGGGGTTTTATAGTTGGAGAAATTTGATTTAACTTTTTTATGAACAGGCAAGATGCCTGTTCCACAAAGAGTTAATTTTCTTCTACTGTTTTCATAAACAGGCAATATCCCTGTTTCACAAAGAATAAATCTTCTTGTGGGGTGGGGTGGGCTTCTAGCCCGCCCTTCTAACTTAACCTTTGCCCTTCAAACTCAACAAGATAAACTGAGTTTTCTGCGCTTCATCAAAATTGTCATCGCTGACCAAAACTAGACTCTGGCTGCCATCTGGCAAGCGCGGGCCGAGGGTCATCCCTTCTAAATTGTACAGGGGAATCCCGAGTTCGCTTAAGTCTAGCAACAACTTTTTCTTAACAGGTTCGACTGCCACTCGCCCTTTAAAACTCTGGATTCTCGAAGTATCTGTAGCCGCCCCAACCGCTACTTGATAAATCCTAGCGCCGTATCCCGACAGCCCAAAAGAACGTTCTAAACTCAGAATCTGACCGCCACCTACAGTTACTAATTCTGTTAAACCGTTCAAAACTGTCATGGGAACTTGGTCTAACTTGTAAAGATTTTCCGATACTAATTGCGGCGTTTTATCGACGATGACATAATGTAAAAGACGGAGTTTATTTTCCTGTTCCGGGTCTAAATCTTGCATTAACGGCGCTTCCGTAGCTGCAAACAAACGAAACGGATCTAGACCGCCCGGACTAAAGGTTTCTGGGTCGATGGTTAAAGATTCAAAACCTAAATTGTCCACCACTCCTTGCTGCTGTTTTTCATCGCTGGCATCGGGAATATAGCGCTTGGGTATCGGCAAATTTCCCCGCATTTGCCCTGTTTTGAGGTCAAATTCACCGAGAAAAGGAGGGATGCCAACATGAGTCACGCCTTCGCTGGCGACAAATACTGAATTGCGGGGAGAAAGGGCGATGCCTTCGGGATTGATGGAACCCCAAGAGAAGGTTTCACCGTCTGCTTTTTTGAGGGATGTAACGCCTTCAACGGTAACTTTTTGCAGGCGAATATTGCCGGGGTCACTTGATGTGAGGTCGAGTCTGAGACTGTAAAATCTGGCTTCTCCGTTTTCGCTGGGGTCGTCGGAAAGAGCGTAAAAGCGATAAGCTTTATAAGTGACTGCGCTAATACCTTTGGGGTCGTAGGTAATTCCTGACAAACCGCCGACTGGTACTCCTTCAAAATTCATTTTTGGCAATTCGTACTCGCCCAAAAATTCTAGGGACATTTCTGGAAAAGAGCGGTCTTTTGCAACTGCGGGAGGTGGGGCGCAAGCTGTGCAAACAGTTAAAAGAATTAGGGCTAGACTAAATAAGCGTAAAATACGTTGGCGAAGCCCTCGAAGAGGATCGCCCAGCGTCTTTAAATACCCATAATTGCTCAGCACGGTAATTTTTATTTTGTTGCTCTTGTTGAACAGTTTGCTTTTGTGCCATCTTTGTGACATAATTTATACCGTTTTGTAGATATGCAAAACTTGATGTTTCGAGAAGGAATGCCGAATCGCGGCAACCAAATTTTGAGAATGAGAAGTTCTGTACCAATTGGGTGCTTGCTTTTCCTGTGGCTGTGTGCTGGTTCTATTGCTAGCGCCCAAACTAATCCACCAGCCCTCGATCAATTTTCTCCTAATCCTCTAGAAATTACCACACCCGATCCCCTAACTCCCGCCACTGAATCTTTGAGCAGCACTCAGCGGGACGAACTGACAGCGGCTTTGGAAGAGTTAAACTTAGAAGCAGCGACTAAACTGCAAGCTGGAGACGGCGCGGGTGCTTTTGAAATTTGGTTCCGAGAATTGCGGCTGCGGAGGTATCTGGGCCCGGCGGCGGAAATTGCTGCTTTGAGTCGGGTGGGAAGTGTTGCTTGGAGTAACGGTAAAAACCTGGAACTACAGCTTATTACCAAACGGTTGCAAGCAATTCAAAAAGAAGTCAAATCCCAAGTACCACTTAATACTGAGTTGCTCCCCGCCTTCGCTGCGGCTTTTCAGCAGGTGCGCGCTAAAGGCCCGACTGTAGAAGTTTACCAACAAATTCTCGAAAATGCGCGCCAAAACGAAGATATATTGGCTCAAGGTCAGATTTTGAAGGCGATCGGGCTAATTCACATCAATTGGTTGAGTTACGATAAAGCTGCTCCCGTGTATGAGGAATTGGCAACTTTAATTCAGGAAAACCGCGCTTTATTTGCTGCTAATTCTGCTGTGCCAAATTCTGCTGTAGTTGCGGGAAACGGCGCGCCGCCGCAGCCTGTAACTCCTCCAACTGAGGTAGATACCCTGAGACAGTTGGCCTACGTTTACCAGCAGTCGAAACAACCCCTAAAGGCGATCGCAGCCAGGGAAAAACTAGCATCAGTGTATGTCAACCTGCAAAATCCCAGCGCCATACCACCGCTCAAAATTGCGATCGCCAGTGATTACCAAACCATAGGTCAAATCAATTTAGCAGCTCAATACTATCAGGAAGCCTACAATTTAGCCGTTCCCATTCAACAGTATGGCCAAGCTAGCGAAGCTTTAGATAAATTAGCATTGCTTTACCGAGCGCAAAAGCAGTGGGACTCGACTTTGCGGATTTATCAAATGCAGTTGCTGTTAGAAGAGCGGGCTTACAATTTCTACGGATTGATGAACACTTATGACAATATCGGTCAAGTTTATCAAGAGATGAAGGCTTACGATAAAGCTTTGGAATCCTATCAAAAAGGGTTGGACGTGGCTAAAAAATTGGGACACAGACAAGAGTATTTTGCTAAGAAAATTCAAAAAGTTAACAAGCAATTGCAAAGAACTTCGTAATTGTCAGCAGGCAATAATGACAATTTGCAATGTGAGTAATTTAAATGCAGTAAGGTGTGCATTGCACACCCTACTAAACTACTTTTGACTCGTAGGTTTCTCGCGAGATAGAGTAATATAGTACATCAGTTTCGTAATAACGAGCATTTTTTTCATATTTCATGCCAACTTTCTGTATCACCCGCTGGGAGGCGATATTTTCGGGTCGGGCGATCGCAACTATTCTGTCCAAATTTAATATTTGAAATCCATAGTTGAGACTAGCCAAAGATGCTTCTGTAACCAATCCTTGATTCCAATAAACTTTGTCGATCGCATAGCCCACCTCAACTTCCGGTGTTTTGTCCAGAAAAGCCAGTCCGCAGCGACCGATCAATTTACGGTCTATTTTATGTACTAAAGCCCACATTCCGAAGTTGTTTTCTGCCCAACATTTGAGCATGGTATGAATGGCGATTTGTGTTTCTTCTCTAGTTTTAACTCCTCTCAAGAATTTCATTACTTCTGCATCACTGTAAATACGGTACAGCTCATCTAAGTCTTCAGGCGTAAATTGTCTCAGATACAATCGGGCTGTCTCTATTTCGTGCATAATTTATCAGTACAAAGTCTAATACACTTTCATTAAGACGACGGTGAAATGTAGAATCAATCTCTTCAATGCAGTTCACTGCATTTTGAAAACCCAGCATTTGACACAGTAACTAAAACCAGTAGTAAACTCTATGTCTAAAGGCATAAAGTGGCAAGTAGCGGGTATCCGCAATTGTAATAAATATGGGTGACTGAGGGCTGTATGGTTGGAGAATTTGCTGGCTATGTAGAATATTTCCTAATTTGACTGACTCTATTTGCTACAATTATTAGTTGGATATATTGTACAGCTTTTTTGCTCTAAGCTGAGCGAACTGATCTCGCCCGCCCGCCCTACAAGCCACGCAGCGAAAAAAAGCTCGATATCCTCAGAAAAAGGCGCCGGATTTAGCAGCATAATAGCTTCTGCAATCTAAAATCTAAAATCTAAAATCTAAAATCGGATGACAACTTCCTCACCAGTAGCAGATACCAAAAATAAATCCGGCCAGGAAACAGACTGGCGGTTATTCATGAGGTTGGCATCTTACGCAACCCGCAGCAAACGCTTGTTGATTATTTCGATCGCACTATTAGTACCGCTAGCAGTCTCAGGAGCAATTCAACCGATTCTCATCGGACAGGCAATTTCCGTAATTCGCTCGGAACCTACCTACGAATTCTTGCGGGGATTGTCTTTATCTGCTGCCTTGAATATTTTGGCTATTTTGCTGATGCTAACTATCACACTTAGATTAGCACTGCAATCAGTTCAAGGCTATTTAGTCACGAAAGTAGGCCAAATAATTACTACAGATATTAGAAATGATTTGTTCGCCCACGTCACATCGCTAGCAGTGAGATTTTTCGATCGCACTCCTGTCGGTAAATTGATGACTCGCCTCACCAGCGATGTGGAAGCTTTGGGAGAGGTTTTCTCTTCTGGGGCGATCGGCATTGTCAGCGATTTATTTTCCATTTTAGTAATTGCCATTTTCATGTTTACCATGCAGTGGCAACTAGCTTTAATGTTGGTGCTGATGATGATACCAATTACGGCAGTCATAATTTATTTCCAGTACCAATATCGCATAGCAAATTACAATACCAGAGAAGAACTTTCAGATCTCAACGCCCAACTGCAAGAAAATCTGACTGGTATTGGTGTAGTGCAGCTATTCCGCCGCGAAAGATTCAACTCAGAATTGTTTCGCGTCACAAATAAACGCTACATTAAAGCCGTTGACAAAACTATATTTTACGACTCAGCCGTATCTGCGACATTAGAATGGATTGCTTTAGTAGCGATCGCAGCCGTTTTGTGGATGGGCGGTCAAAGGGTTTTAGCCGGTAATCTTAACTTCGGTACTCTCTCTGCATTCATTTTATTTGCTCAGCGTCTCTTCGATCCGCTGCGGCAATTTGCAGAGAAATTCACTGCAATTCAAGCAGGATTTACCGCCGTAGAACGGATTAGCGATATTCTTAACGAACCGATCGAAATTAAAGATCCCACTAGCGGCAAGAAGGAAGAGGGAAGAGGGAAGAACGAAGAAGGAAGAGGGAAGAGGGAAGAACGAAGAAGGGCAGGTTATTCACCGTTGTTGATAACTGGACATCCAGAGGCCACTGCTTACAACTTGTCTCCGTTCGATCGAGGATTGGCAGATAATCATCAAAATCTAGCAAGTTCAGAATATCGTTTATTGGCTAACAATCCCCAATCTCCCCCCGCCACCCCCCCCAAGCTTCGGGGGGGTGAAAATGCCAAATCGCAGAATTCTGAATCTGGAGAAATCCAATTTGACAACGTGTGGTTTGCTTACAAACAAGACGAATATGTCCTGCAAAACCTCAATTTCACCATCAAATCCGGCGAAAAAGTAGCATTAGTTGGCCCCACGGGTGCGGGCAAAAGTTCGATTATCCGTCTCCTGTGCCGCCTTTACGAGCCAACGCGAGGACGGATTCTGGTTAATCATGTCGATATTCGGGATTTGCCTCAAGCAGAGTTACGCAGACACATAGGCGTGATTATCCAAGATGGCTTTCTATTTGCTGGTGACGTGAAGAGCAATATCAGCTTGGGAGAAAGTTACTCGATTGAGGAAATTCAAGCAGCAGCAGAAAAGACAAATGTTGCCCGTTTAATCGAACAGTTGCCTCAAGGTTATGATACGCAATTGCGGGAACGGGGAACCAATCTTTCGGGGGGCCAAAAGCAATTATTAGCGTTTGCTCGCGCGGCTATTCGCAATCCCAGTATTTTAGTGCTCGACGAGGCAACTGCTAGTTTGGATGTGGGGACGGAAGCTTTAATTCAAGAAGCTCTAGAGCGTTTAATGGCGGAAAGAACGGCGATAATTATTGCCCACAGGCTCTCGACTATCCGAAATGTCGATCGCATTTTAGTGCTCAAACGCGGGCAGTTAATAGAGTCTGGCAGCCACGAAGAATTGTTGCAGCAAGAAGGTTTATATGCCAGTTTGTACAAGCTGCAAATGCTGGGAAGTTAATATCTGAAGGAAGAACGAAGAGGGAAGAGGGAAAATTTTCGGAATACCGAGATACAGGACTTGACGGGGTAAGAACCCCGTCAAGTTTTCTATTCAACCTTTGTTTGCACTTTTTATCTGCGATTCACTTCACGTTAAGCTGAGGATTCCGATCGCCCAGCCCCATTGCCAATCCCACCACGTCAGATGCCAGCATCCCACTCAGGAAGGCCCCAAATGCTGTCACCCCCACATTGACTGCATCCAGCGATTGCATAGGGAAAGCGCTGCTGTAGAGAAAGCCTCCAGCAATCCCACCCGCTAGGCCAGAGACTCGGAAGGCAATTTCTCGGAACGGATCGGGAGGAGGAGGGGGAGGAGGAAACCGCCACCAGGGCCCCCTTGGAATGGTTCCGCACCATCCGGCGATCGCCCAAGCAATTAATAAAGCTGTATTCATTTGCTTTTATGTCGATACGTTAGCTCTATTGTGGCGATCGGAGCGAGCGATCGACCAGTCGCATTTTTGAGTGACACTTATTTGAGCGACAGGCATCTGTGCCACCACAGCAGACCTTGGCATACATTCAACTAGATTTGTCCTCCAATCTAAAATCTAAAATCGAAAATCTAAAATTGATTCACTTGCCTGAAATCATTTTCCCCAGGGTTTCCGGCAGGTTAATTATATGTTGAAACAACTGGTTGGGCCCGATGCCAAATAATAACTGCATCGTCAGCACAATTGCTGCTAAACCAATCGCGGTGCCGATGCTGGCTTTCAACACTTTAAACGCCCAATTAAAGACTAGCCAAGATACAAGTAACGAAGCAATTAAAATAATTATTTCTATTGGCATATAACATTTTTAACTCTATTTAAACTCTACATACCTTACGCAGCAATACCAAATAAACCGGGTTTTTTATCTATGTTAAAGGTTCAAATGCAGTATTTCGGTAAAAACCCGGTTTCTGCGTCCAAGACTACTCTACTTATTACTTTAAGCAATACTGCCGCGCTTCCGTGTTTCCTTATAAGAAATTCCGACATTTTTTAAGCCGGCTTTAATCATTTGCTGCTCTAACAAAGCGAAAAAGCGACTTCGATCGCCCCCCGTGACTACCGCTTGATTATGAGCTTCTGCTAGCGTCACCGGATACCCGCCGCCTTTGTGTACTTGAGCGAGCATCATTCCTAATGCTAAATCTAGCTGTGCTGTATCTTGTGCTACCCATTCCGGCACTTCTATTCTAGCAATTTCTGTGCCAACGTGAACGTAACAGAAATAGACGGAATTAAGACCGTACAAATCTAAAATTCGAGCTTGAGATTTCCACAAAGGGCTTCTTTGTCCCGGTGAGAGGATTGTTGCCCACAATATGGCATCTCGCAAAGGTTCAAATTCTTGACAAGGTGCTTTTTCCGCGAAAGAAATTGTGGCGGCAAATCCGACGTTCGGGCAATTTGTCATGCAGTCTGGTACTTCGTGAGTGCAAGCTTCAAACCGCAAAAAAGATAAGCTTTCGCTGCTGCGAGAAGCGCTTAAGTATCCTAACAGCGGGATTCCTGCTAAACGCAACTTGTCCCAAGCTTCTAAAATTGGCAGCAAAATTTGATCGCGCGCATCGGTGGGTAACTGTTCCAAAAACCAATAAATCAGGGAACCGTCTACCATTGCTAAAGCTGGTGCGGGCAATTTATTGTCGTTAACTTTTGCCCAATTGCAGCCCATTTCTGCTAAGGCAATTGCTTCGGAAACTGCTCGCCGGTATCCCATCCATTCTTCGGTTCTAATTCCCCACTGCCGCGAACCGTACAAGTCTTCGGGTTTGTAGAAAACTTCGGGTACGCTGTCTAAAACTGGGTGGCGGCTTTGCCCGTAGTGCAGCATGACTGTGCCGACGTTTAGCAGGTAACAGTAGGCTATTTCGTGATGGTTGGGGGAAATTTGCGAGCCGTCTGTGGCAAAGACTGTGTGGGCGGCGGGGGGTGCGGTGATGTAGGTACGATCGGACAATGGCTCGATCGGCGTGGCAGCATTGAATAAAGTGCGATCGCGCCAATTCTCTTGCAATTCCACCAATTTTTCCTGTTCCGTTGCAGCCTTTATCAGCAAATTCTGAGCCACTTCCAAACGTTGGCGAGCCGCGTGAGCTTCCACATTCAAATGTTGGCTCATTCCCTGCATTGCCTTGGCTGCTTTAGTTAAATCGAGCATTGGTTTTAAGTCTCAATATTAGAAAGCTTTCAAGCTGAGAAATTATCAAAATACTTGTCAATTTTTTGGTGAAGCTTTGTTTTTTGTCATACACGCGGTTTGACCCATTAAAATACTTCGTCCCGGCCCACAGAAATAGTAAAAAACCCGGTTTTGGAGGTTAAGATTACTTCCAATAGTCTATAAAAAAAACATTTTTTTTTCGATAACCTTGCTTTTTTGATGGATTTTTGTTATATTTGTTTTATAATGGGATGGTGACAAAAATATTATTTTTGTCACCATCCCATTATATTAAAATACCATGTCTATGCCGCAAAAGTCAACAAAAAAGATGTAAAATTTTGTGATTTTTTTGACTCTGAAAAGCGAAAAAAAATCCTACCTGTAAACAAATCTAACATCAATAGTCGATCGGCCGCCAATCTGCAAAATCTCCGGCAAACTGCGACAGAGAAAGCAATTGAACTGGTGGATTTTGAGCCACAGATTCCCGTTCTGCCAAAGTATTGTAACCCCAATCAGCCAAAAATAACCTCACCTGAGATAAATCCGGCTGCTGCTTCACCGACAGCAAAGTTTTTAACCTGTCTTCCACAAACCAAATAGTCGAATCTTTGCCAGACGCGGCTAAAAATTCCCGCAAAATTTGGTGTTTCGGCTTGTTGTATTCCTTACCAAAAATCAACTCTGACGGCATTTGTACGCCTGCTAGCTGCAAAAGTTCTCGCACAAAACGACCTTCCTTTGTAGTGACGATCGCCAGTTTCACCGAACTCTCCTGCAACGAGTGCAAGCGATCGGCTACCCCAGGATAAAAGCGGTGCAAAGACAGCCACCCAGCTAAATCCTCAGCAATCCAATTATCGCGCAAGCCGTCTAACATAGCGCCGACAGACTGCGCTTTTAAATTATTTTCGGTCAACAAATACGGTACTATATTGGGCCAATCTCGCAAAATTTGCTCTGGCGAAATTCCTGTCAGTAGTGCGCGGATAAGCAGTGGCATTTCCCAACCACTTTCAATGGCGGGCCGCACTCGGTAAAAACTCAAAGCTAAATTTGGATCGGGTACTGTTTCGACTGGTTTCCAGATTTGACAGTAGGTACGCCAAGCTGTTTGGAAATATTCGATTAGTCCGTCACAAATCACACCGTCAAAATCAAGAGCTAGAATTGTCGGAAAGTTATTAGCCATCAATCGATTTTAGATTTTAGATTTTAGATTTGGGATTTGGGATTGAAGAATTGAACAATTGAACAATTTGAGAATTGAAGAAAGCGATATTACTTATGAATCCGGGGACTGGTTATCGGATATTATTTTTTGGTTGTGCCAGGATAAAGACGGGGGCTTGTACCCTGGCTGCTTTCGGTCACTGGATTGAAGAATTGAAGAATTGACTATGCAAACACTCAGCAATGATTGGTGAAGAGTGGTTATTAAAAAGACTGAACTAGCGGTTGAGCGGCAATCGATTCTAGTCCTTGGGACTGCAACAATTGCGTCCACTCGGTCGTCAGCCGGGAATCATCGGGTGCGAGGCGCCGCATTTCGGCTAGAGTAGCAACAGTCTCGTACCAAATCCCATTTTTAGCATAAGCAATCACCTTAGCCATAGGGTCGGGATTTGCCAAATCGTTCTTGAGATTGGCCTGGGGTTCAATTCGCTGCATCCATCCTTTAACAATATAATCTCCCGAACGCTCCAGCGGATCGCAGGCTAGTGCAAACGACCACACATATCGCTTACCAACCTCAATATTTTTTGTCTGGTCTTTCTCAGAAAGGCTAACTCCAATAATTCCGGCTTTGTCATTTTTTAAAGTAGTTTCGTAAACTACTTCGGATTCATCTTCGTTTAGCAAAATAAACTCTACTTGAGCCGCCGGTTGAGATACATATACAAAAAATGTTGGCGACTCTGTTAGCGTTAAACCAATATTGCTTTCAGGTATTAAGGGAGTAATGAATAAACCATCCCGTAACTTACAGCCTCGATGCGTCCCCCCTTGCCGGTTGTCGGGGGCTGTTACATCGGGAGGTTTGAAATTAACATTCTGACTCAGCAGAATGGGTGCAGGCACAGCCTGCATCGGTGTCAGCAAACTGGGGAGAGTAACGGCGATCGCCAATACAGTCATCACCAGTGCAGTAAAATGTATAAAACGTTTCATTTTTCCACCAACTTGTAGAAATATTTATAGAGCGCATCTCTAAATGTTAACCCGGAGTTTTAGCCCCGGGCGCGATCGAGTAAATGGGTCAATTTTCACATCGCCATCGGCCGACCGACAAAATTTTCAGAAATAGCGAGATTTAAAGCGGCGCAACCAGTGGTTGAGCTGCAACTGATTCCAGTCCTTGGGACTGCAGTAATTGCGTCCACTTGGCTGTCAGCTTCACATCCCCCGGTGTCTGGCGCCGCATTTGGGCTAAAGTAGCGAGTGTTTCGTACCAAATCCCATTTTGAGCATAAACATTGAGCCTAGTCATCGGGTCGGGATTTGCCAACTCGCTCTTGAGAGTTGCCTGCGGTTCAATTCGCTGCACGAACCCTTTAACAACTAAATCCGCAGCTCGGTCTTCGGGGTCGCAAACTAGCGAAAATGACCACACGTATCGCTTGCCAACTTCAAGGGATTTGTTGTTGTCCACGGTAGCAGGAATGGTAACTCCAACAATCCCAGATTTGTCTAGTTTAAATGTTTTTTCGTAGACCACTTCCTCTTCCTTGTCGTTGAGGACAGTAAACTCTATTTTTGCCGAGGTTTGAGGAACATAGACAAAAATTGTGGGAGACTCTGTTAGGGTTAAACCGATATTAGTTGGAGGTACTAAAGGAGTAATAGATAAACCCGCTGGACAAAGCTTGTTGCCGCGATGTGTTCCTCCTTGTCGGTTGGCGGGGGCTGTTACGTCGGGAGGCTTGAAATTAACATTTTGACTCAGCAGAAGCGGCTGGGATTGTGCGCGCATCGGTGCAAGTGAACTGGGTACGGTAGCTGCTATCGCAGATACGGCGACCGCAAGTGTAGCCCGATGTAGAAAACGTTTCATTTGGTTGTACCTTTCACTATAATTGCAAACACAGGCATTCGCTGATGGCGACAAATATTTTTGAGCTGCTAGTCGAGGGTGCAGATACACAATTTATACCTTGACATATCATCAATAACATTAATTAATTCGAGCGGCAAGGGGATTCTCTGTCGGAAAAATCAGGTTTCCTCAACCGCAAGTATCATTGGATACAGTTGGTCGCCACGTACTGTAAATTTTTGTAACAAAGTGGTCGGAGTTTCCGAGTGTTCTAAGATGGAGGAAGTCTCCAGCAGGCGGGAAATGTGAAACAACTGCTGTTCCAGAAACGAGTCAAACTTTTATGCTGGGATAATGAGTAAAATATCTAACAAAATTCGATCGGCAGTGGCTCAATTGAGTCAAATGTATAAACCATCACTAGCATTGGCTAAGTCTGTATTAATTGCCAGCGCAGCAGTAACATTATCATTGATGGGGGCCAGACACCTAGGAATACTCGAACCATTAGAATTAAGCGCTTACGACCAAATGGTGAGGTGGCGTCCCGAGGAACAGCCAGACTCGCGTTTGCTAGTTGTGGGGATTACCGAAGCAGACATTCAGAAACTGAATCAGTGGCCAATATCCGATCGCAAAATAGCTGAAATCTTACAAAAACTTGACAAAATGCAGCCGGCAGTCATCGGTTTAGATGTACTGCGAGACGTACCTTTAGGAGACGGGCGCGAGGAATTAACTAAACTTTTACAAAAAAGCGATCGCATTATCGGGGTATGTTTAGTCACCGACGGCAGCCCGGATAATCCCGGTTCTCCGCCTGCGCCGGGGCTGCCAGAAAACCGGGTGGGATTTGCAGATTTCGGAGTCGATCCGGGTGGCATACTCCGTAGGGCTTTATTATTTATGAAACCCCCGACAATTAAGGGCAATTCCTCGGCCCAAAAACATCTTTGCAATGACGACTCTCAAGTTTTATATTCCTTCAACCTCCAGCTAGCACTCCGCTACCTGCAAGGGCAAAAAATTTCTCCCCAACTTGCACCAGATCAATCTTTATGGCTGGGAAAAACCAAATTAAAACAACTAGCAAGCAATGACGGAGGATACACAAATACCGATGTCAGGGGATATCAAATATTAATTAACTATCGTTCCAGGCGGCAAGTTGCCAACCAAGTCAGAATTACGGATCTTTTAGAAGGGAAAGTTGACCCGAAGTTAGTTAAAGATAAAATAGTGCTCATCGGTTACACCACAGAAACCGTTAAAGATTTCTTTTATACTCCTTACAGTGGGCGACAACAAAGCAACCAATTCATGCCTGGTATCGTGGCCCACGCACAAGTAGTCAGCCAAATTTTGAGTGCAGTTTTAGACAACAGACCGATGCTATGGTTTTGGTCGGAATGGGCAGAAATCTTGTGGATTTCGGGATGGTCAATTGTCGGAGGAACCTTGGCATCGCGGATGGCTCACCCAGCGAAGTTGACGGTGACATTCGGAGCAATGCTGTCCGGGTGTTGCGCGATCGGCTTTGGGATTTTTCTGTTGGGAGGGTGGGTGCCTGTGGCAGCGCCAGCGTTAGCATTAATCTTAACTGGCGGTAGCATTGTCTCAGCAGAGAGATTTAATAAAGCCGGATACGGGAAAGCAATTAGTGATCGAGTAAAACAAGTCTTTAAAATCGAAATAGACCAAGCCAAAAAAGAACAGCAAGTCGCCGAAATCACCGAATCTGATTTCTTTAAAGAATTGCAGCAAAAGAAAGATAAACTGAGGATTAGCAAACAAGAAACCTCTGAAAAACCACCTTCCGAAGCCCAAGAAATAATTGCAAGTACCCCAGAGCTTCCCAAGGTCGAAAGTCAAACAGACGAATACCTAGCTCAGTTGCAGGAAAAAGACAAACAGCAGAAGCAGCGCGCCGCCGTGACTGAATCGGAAAGTGGCTATCAAACGGGTGCGATCAATGCCGGCAGCGGTGCTAGTTCAGCCGAAACTCAACATGACGAGTTCAGCGATTTGCAAACCAAAGCCAAACAGATGCGGCAGCGCAGGGGCGCCCAAAAGATGATAAAAGATGAAAAAATTGATAGTTTAACAGATAAGGAGGATGTGGGGGGCAAGGAAGAATGACAGACAACTCGACTGCATCATCGAGAATTGCATCATAATTGGTTCTCGCCGTTTCTTACCCTAATACGTAGATCATGTCCAAAATCATCTCTGTCCACTCTTACCGGGGCGGAACTGGCAAATCGAACACGACAGCAAACCTGGCATCTATTATCGCTCGCGGCGGAAATCGGGTCGCCATTGTGGACACAGACATTCAATCACCGGGGATTCACGTGCTCTTCGGTTTCAGCGAGAGCAACATGGATCGCTGCCTGAACGATTACCTGTGGGGTCGATGTCCGATCGCAGATACGGCCTACAATGTGAGTTCGCTGCTGCCAAAATTAGCCAGTAACGGCAACCTCTACCTGATTCCTTCGAGCATTAAAGCAGGGGAGATAGCGCGAGTTTTGCGCGAAGGCTACGATGTGGGACTGCTTACCGACGGCTTTCAAGAACTGATCGAGGTTTTGAACTTAGACTACCTATTTATAGACACGCACCCGGGGCTCAACGAAGAAACCCTCCTCAGCATCACCATTTCCGACATCCTGCTGCTGATTCTGCGTCCGGATCAGCAAGATTTTCAGGGAACGGCTGTCACGGTAGATGTGGCCCGCAAATTAGAAGTTCCCAAGATTTTGATGACGATTAACAAAGCCCCAGAATCCCTGGATTTCGAGGATTTGAAGCAGCAAGTAGAGAGTATCTACAACATCCCAGTGGCAGGGGTACTGCCCCACAGCGACAAGATGATGCTGCTTGCCAGCAAGGGAGTGTTTGCGCTGCATTTCCCTAACGACCCTCTAACTAAGGTTGTCGAAGGGATTGCGAAACAGATTGTGGGATAATTGGTGCAGCGAATGCCGATCGCCCGCCCAGCAGTTTCGCTTTGGCTCTCAATTCTTGCGGAGCGATGTCCTCCTGCGTATCCCGAATATTTGGTTAAAGAGTCATGAGAATGGCGACAAAATGAGATACAAATAGATTATGAGAATTTGTTAAAAAACTTTAGGAGGAGAACTCATGGAATTTGACTTCCGCATACTAATAGTATTGATGCCCGTATTGTTGGCGGGCGGCTGGGCTGCTTACAACGTCGGTGCTATAGCTCTCAAACAAGTGCAGAAATTGTTGAACAAGCAAGCATGAACTAAGCATTATCACCAGTAATTTCGCAGCCGGCTGTTTTTTGAGATACAAAACAGCCGGCTATTTTGTGCATTGGCTCAGCTTAAGTGATGGCTGATTCTTGGTGAGCAATTTACGACTGCAGAGAGATGGGATCAAAACCCAAGAAAAGTTAAATTTAAAGGTTAAGCAGAAACCAGGTACGCTCAAGCAAAATACTTTGTTGCAGCAAACGAGCCTGGGTAAAAAAACCTAGCGGTGAAAGCAGGGCGATCGTGTAAGTTCGGATTTTGATGTTTTGAACTCTACTCAGGATTTATGAGTAGAGTGTTATAAAAATATTTTGTAACCACGTTATCGCAGAAAATATGAGACAATCACAAAAGTATTTGCCCTAACAATCGCCATAAAAACTACGAAGTTTAACTGGTAGGGAAGATAGGTCAAATTGTCAATGTTGAATTCCTATATCTTTAGATAGATTATGCTTTTTCCCCGATCAAGCGGCATGCTACTCCACCCCACATCCTTTCCCAGTCGATTTGGCATTGGGGACATGGGAATAGAAGCATATCGTTTTATTGACTTTTTAGTAGAGAGCGACCAGCAATACTGGCAGGTATTGCCGCTGGGCCCCACAGGATACGGCAATTCTCCTTATTCGTGCTATTCAGCAATGGCGGGAAATCCGCTGCTAATTAACCCAGAACTGCTGCGGGATCAGCAATTGCTCGCAGATGAAGACTTCGCTAATTTGCCAGAATTTCCGCTGGATTATGTAGACTTCGAGCGAGCGATCGCCCTGAAAGTGCCTTTGCTTAAAAAAGCTTGCGAAAACTTCAAAGCCAAAGCATCCCCGATCCAGCAAAAAGAATTCTCAGGTTTTTGCAAAAGCAAAGAGAATTGGCTGGAAGATTACGCCTTATTTATGGCACTAAAAGATCACTTTGGCGGTGTTAGCTGGAACAATTGGGAACCAGAAATTGCCCGTCGAGAACCAGAGTCGGTAGAGAAGTGGCGTCAGCAGCTAAATGCGGAGATTTATTACTACAAATACGTCCAGTTTGAGTTTTTTCGCCAGTGGACGGAGTTGAAACGCTATGCTAATATGCGGGACATTAAAATTATTGGCGATATTCCGATTTATGTAGCTCACGACAGCGCGGATGTATGGTCTCATCCAGAAATATTTTGCTTGGATGAAGCCAGCGGAGAACCAGCTTTAATGGCGGGAGTTCCCCCTGATTACTTCAGCAATACAGGTCAATTGTGGGGCAACCCGGTATACAATTGGGAGAAGTTGCAAGCAACTAATTTCGAGTGGTGGGTGCAGCGTTTTGAAGCGATTTTCTCTTATGTAGACGTGACTCGGATCGATCACTTTCGAGGATTTGAAGCTTACTGGGCGGTGAAGCGCGGACAGGAAACTGCGATCGAGGGAGAGTGGATTAAAGCGCCGGGAACAGCTTTGTTGGATCTAATTAACGAGAAGTTTGGCAACTTGCCGATTATCGCAGAAGATTTAGGGGTAATTACTCCAGAAGTGGAAGCTTTGCGCGATCGATACGAGTTTCCAGGAATGAAGATTTTGCAGTTTGCTTTTGGCGCGGGCCCTGGCGATCCTTTTTTGCCTTTCAATTACGATCGCAACTCGGTAGTCTACACCGGCACCCATGACAACGACACGACTGTCGGCTGGTTCAATCAACTGCAAGACTACGAAAGAGATGAGGTTTTGCGTTATTTGGGCTGCATCGATCCCCAAGGAATTCACTGGTCTTTAATCCGCATGGGCTGGATTTCTATTGCTAATATGGCAATTGTGCCGTTTCAAGATTTGTTGGGTTTAGGTACTGACGCGCGGATGAATTTTCCGGGGAAACCAGAGGGAAATTGGGGATGGCGGTATCGACCCGAAGCTTTGAATTGGGAAGTGCGCGATCGGCTCAAAACTATGACTTACATCTCCGGGCGCGCTCCTAATAAACATTGAGCTTCGGTAAGGGGTAGTTGGTAGTGGGCAATTGGTAATTGTTAAGGGGTAATATCAAATCTGTTAGCATCGGAATCATTCCTATCTCTCTACTCTATATCTGCGTGAATCAGCGTCAATCCCTTGTCCGGGGCGGTTAATACATTCTCTGTTTTTAACCGCAGATACAGGCAGATAAACAGAGATTAACGCAGATTAATTAGATCAATTCCGGTTGCACCATCGGGAATTGTTGACGGTTGACTATTCCGATGCAACCGGGTTTGATAGAATGGGTATTTGGTAATTGGTAATGAGGGCATCAAGACGGACATTCTAATTAAAATCTGTGGACTGCCCCCTATTACCTATTACCAATTAACAATTACCAATTAACACTCAACCTTCATTCTTGGGTGGTACTGAAGGATTGAGTTCGTTGGCTTTAAAAACAACTTCTTTGGCGACTCCAGGATCTCCTAGTTGTTCGGCTTGTCCGTTATTAACAGCAACCATTACCCCGCCGGCGTTACCTGCTACCACTACTAATTGCTTTTGAGCCCCCCAGGTGCGAACAGTCCCGGTCGGCAAAGTTCCCTCAAACTCTGTTTTACCATCGACTTCAACCTGCATCCACGATTCGGCTTTAAAAGTGACGCTAACCATTACTGGTTTATTGCCAGATTTATTTAAATTTTGACCGGTTCTTACTGCTTCGACAGCCTCGTAACTATCCGGTTTCTGATTTTGTGAGGAACTCGATGCCTCAGCAGCTAAACGAGCTTGTTCTTGCTGCCCAAGCGCTTGTTCTTCGGCTCCCGCACCGTTTTTTGCGGTAACAGAACCGCTCATCAACTGAGATAAGACATTGACCGAACAGATAATTAGAAATGTGTAAAAGAGGTAGAGGTGCATCGGCCGCAACTGAGGCCCATCTTGCCAAGATAGCTTGGTTCTCGATCGGGGCGCCGGTTCGATCGGGAAAAATTCGGCAAACTGATTTCCGTCCAAACCCATGGCTTCAGCGTAGCGCTTGATCAAACCCTGAGTGTAGACTGGTTCGGGAAGTTGGTCGAGTTGACCGTCCTCGATTGCTTGTAGCAGATTCCGCCGAATCATTGTTACCACGGCTACTTTGTCCAAACAAATCGACTGCTGTTCGCGGTACTGACGGAGTTGATTTCCAATTTCCGCTAGCTTCTTCTGAGCTGTTTCTGGCTCTTGGGAGTGCAGTTTCTGCTTAGTTGTTTTGAAGAATAAAAACAATAAATTCTTTGTCATATGCTGTGCTCCTGGGAATTTACTGGCACGCTTATTGATGTTAGGTTGACTAGATTCCATAAATAAATAATTTCCGCATCTTCTAGGGGTCGGCAGCAGCCTGGTGGCAATATTGGCGAACCAGGCCGCTGCAATTGAATCGGGCCAATGGCTGTGCGGTGCAGGCGCACCACGGGATATCCCAAGAGCTCGGCTGTTCGCCGAATCTGTCGGTTTCTGCCTTCTGATAGAATGACTTCTAACAGAGTTTGGTCTTGCGCGCGTTCTAGAACTTTAATTTTCGCGGGCAAAGTTTTTCTGCCGGACAAGATGATGCCCTGACGCCACGCTTCCAGTATGGGTTCCGGGGGATCGCCACTCACCCAAACCTGATAAGTTTTGGCGATCGAGTGACGCGGATGGGTCAAACAAAATGTCAGCTTACCATCATTGGTAAGTAAGAGGGCGCCGGTGGAATCTGCATCTAAGCGTCCTACGGGGTGGATGCCTTGACCGGAGCGCAGTTGGGGTGGCAGCAAGTCGAGAACTTTCGATCGGGCCCTGGGATCGCTGCAAGTAGAAACTACGCCTGCCGGTTTGTTGAGCAACAGATAGACCTTTGCGGGTCGATCCGTTGGTTTCACCGGGACTCCATCGACTTGGATAAGATCGCGATCGGGATTCGCTTTTTCTCCTAAGCGAACAATATTGCCATTAACTCGGACTCGTCCAGCTACAATCATCTGTTCTGCAAGACGGCGAGAGGCAATGCCCCACTGGGCGAGGATTTTTTGCAGCCTTTCATCAGACATGACGGGAGTGTGGAAATCCCCAACGAGCGAACGGTGGGGAGGAAACACGACACGGTTAATTGATTAACCGTACTAGCAATGCTCAATTCCTGATTGGGAATAAATTATAATGCTGACCAATTATTACAGGACGCCCGGCGTGGCAAAGATTGTCCTTGTGCCCGGTGCAGATTGTCCTGATGGCATTACCCTGAATGCTGTGCAAAAACTACGAGGAAAAGACTCGCGGCAGGCACAGGTTTGCACCGTTGGTTTGCGGCTGGTTTGAAAGGTGTGGGTCTGACCCGACCATAAACCAACACTACCATAAATCCCGTACTGCTGGTTAAATTTATACGCTCGATCGCGAATTTTTCATCGGGATCGCACAACTCGTGAACTACCCCAATATCCCAAGGGGGGAAAGGTGAGAATTTTTCTGCTTCTGGCCTTGCTGATGCCAGATTTCTGCTTGGTTTTGCAGTTAATCGGACTTGTGTACATCAACCCGGTTTCTAAGGAAAATCAGAGGT
The DNA here is from genome assembly GCF_036701145.1 of Microcoleus sp. Pol17C6. Classification (NCBI taxonomy): domain Bacteria; kingdom Bacillati; phylum Cyanobacteriota; class Cyanophyceae; order Oscillatoriales; family Microcoleaceae; genus Microcoleus; species Microcoleus sp. Pol17C6. The sequence goes on along the minus strand of NZ_JAUBQH010000022.1, from coordinate 31,981 downwards.
TGACAGCGGTATATCTGTGCATAAACCGGGTTTTTGAGGCCGGATGTGCAAGTTCTAGTTAAATTTCTGTGCTTGAATATTAAGGTTTATCTTCTGAAATTGTTTATGACTGTCGATCGAAACTCTCTTCAATTTGACAATAGAGATGGGGCTGCTGGGTCTGGTGGGACTGTTAATCTGGGCGAGGAACCGGGGAAACCTTCGCCGAGTCAAGGCAGCCGGATCGCGAGCGCGGTGCTGTCTCCGGCGGTGCAGTTGTGGCTGCGATCGCAAGTTCAGCAGGTGGACGAGTTGAAGGTGAAAATTGAGGGGAGCGATCGACAAATCTTCAGCGGTGCGATCCCCAAAGTCACGGCTGCAGCTCGCGGTGCTGTGTATAAAGGACTACACCTAACAGAAGTTGCCATAGAGGGCTGTGGGATTCGCATCAACCTCGGTCAAGCTCTCAAAGGCCAACCGCTGCGCCTCCTGGAATCCGTTCCCGTGACAGGGGTTTTGAGGCTCAGCCAAGCGGATTTGAATGCGTCACTGAAAGCGCCTTTGCTTGCTGATGCTTTGAGCGAATTTTTGCTGCCAATGCTGCCACTGGCAGATAGGGAAAAGTCGCTGAAGTTGCAAAATTCGCAGATTATAATTGAGGCGGGTTTGTTGACGCTTTCGGCTGCAATTTTGCGCGCTGGCGGTAGGCAAATTCCTTTTGTATTGCGGACGGGTTTGCGGATAGCCAGCGGTCGCGAATTGATGTTTGAATCACCAGAAATCGAAATAGATGGAGAATTAAAGAGCAGTGATTTCAATGGTTTTAAAATTGATTTTGGGCCGGAAGTTGAGATAGAAGAGTTGATCTTGAGTCCGGGGGAGATTGTTTGTCGGGGAGGAATTAGAGTTTTGCCTTAGTTAATTAACAGTTGACAGTTGACAGTTGACAGTTGACAGTTGACTTTAACCTGCGTCCTCGGCAAAGCCTGGGAATATATACCGAATTCCCAATTCCCCATGCCCAATTCCCCATGCCCAATTCCCCATGCCCAATTCCCCATGCCCAATTACCGATTAATTAAAAAAGAGTCGATCGCAGGCAACAGTAAAGTCACAAAATAGTAGACTAAGGGCGCGGTAAAAACATAACTGTCCGTGCGATCGAGAATGCCGCCGTGACCGGGGATCAACTGCCCCGAATCCTTAACGCCGGCGTCTCGCTTCATCATCGACTCAGTTAAATCTCCCAACAGGCTAGCAACCCCAATCAACAAGCCAAAAGCAGCCCCAGTATACGGCCACCCCGGCCAGTGTAAATACCAAGACCCAGCGGCTGCCACGGCGATGCTGCCGCAAACTCCAAACACGGCACCTTCAACGGTTTTTTTAGGGCTGATGTGGGATAGGCTAGTGCGCCCGAAGAATTTGCCGACAAAATAAGCCCCAATGTCAGCGGCCCAGATGCAGAAGAAAGCCAGCAGCAGCGAAGTCAATCCTAAAGATATGTGGCTGGAATTTGTCCAAGACGGGGACGGGTAAATGTTAATCGGCAAATTGCTTGCTACTGCTTGCGAAAGTTGGGTTGTAGCAAGATTGCCTGGGTCGAGGCCGACTCGCAGCCGTACCCAATAGCTGGGCAAATAACCGCCGTAGAACAATCCTAAAACTGAGGAGGCAATATCGGCGATCGTCGATAATTTAGGTTGGAATAACAGGTAGAAACAGATTAAGGTTCCCGCTAAGGGGAACATGGCATCTACGAGTTCCGGTGCTAGGGCGGCAGTAATTAATAGCCCTTGACTGACGGCTAAGGTAGTTTTGGCAGCGGGTGCAATACCTTTAGCCCTGGCTAATTGAAAATATTCCAATTGGCCTAGGTAGACGATGACTCCAAAGCCGACGGTGAAGTACCATCCGCCCATAATAATCATTCCCAAAGCAAGGGCGATCGCAACTATTCCACTCAGGATACGAGACCAAGGCATAAAATGAATTTCTCTTGCAGACGGCGGATCATTCGATGTTGGATTTTGGATGTTGGATTTTGGATTTGAGATTTTGGATTTTTCTAGAGCACGAGTTGATCCCTTGCACAACTAACCCCCATCCCCATCGGTCATCCAATATCTCAAGTCAGGCGGTCAATCCAGCGATGGTGGCCCCTATTCTTAAGTATGAAGGTTAAGTGAACTTAAAAAAGATTAAGAATTACAGAATTAATTCGTGTATCCGTGTCAAAATTCGTGTCGTGCCTTCTTCTTCCTTCTAATCCAGCTTTTCGCCGCTGAGAATAAATATGGGATTGACGGCGGCAAAGGTTTGACTGAGGCCGCGAGTCTCCAAGCGGTTGACGGCGGACTGGACTACTTCGATGTTGCGGACTTGTAACTCGGCGAAGCCTTCGGAAAGGGCGTAAAGATTTTCTAAATTCGAGGCTGTGGCGACCACTCTACCGTGGGGTTGCAAGTAGTGCCAGACTTCTTGGAGAATGGCTTTAATGGGGCGACCTCCTTCGATGCAGACTCGGTGGGGGGGTTGGGGCAGCTTTTCCAGGCATTCCGGGGCACTGCCTTCTATGACTTCTACGTTGTCGAGATCGAATCGATCGCAATTTCTGCGAATCAAGCTTGCTACTTCTTCGTCCCTTTCGACGGCGATAATCCGACCTTTGGGACACAGCAAACCTGTTTCTACGGCGATCGTACCAGTACCTGCACCGATGTCCCACACGACTGAATCTGCTTGCAGCCGCAGGTGGGAGATTAACAGCAGTCGGACTTCTCGCTTACTCATGGGAATTCCCGGTAAACGTTCAAATAAGTCATCCGGGATGCCTGGAGTGACGTAGGGCCAAAGCATAGTTATATTTTTGATTTTTGATTTTTGATTGAAGCAAGACGGCAGTTGGAACTCGCGGAAGAAGTAGAAATTCTCCCAATTTCCCCCAAGCCTTAATATTTACTGTCGCACAACCTTGAGAGTTTGGAGGTTTCTATCGCTACAACCTGTGATTTTTCCGCCGGCGGCAAGGATTTGTTGCAGGTAGTCAATGGCTGCTGGGGTAATGATTTCACCGGGCATCAGGACTGGTATTCCTGGGGGGTAGGGACAGATGAGTTCGGCGCACAGGCGATCGACTGCTTTGTCTGCGGGTACTGTTTCCGCTGGAAAAAAGAAAGCCTCACGGGGGGAGAGGAGAGGGGGAGAGAGGGAGAGAGGGAGAGTGGGAGAGTGGGCCAATCTTCCCTCAGACATCGGACTTCTTCTCTCGGACTTCTTCTTTCGGACTTCTTCCTTCTTCCTGACATTCGTTACATCCGTTACATCTTGTACAGTGCTCGTTGCCGAACTTCCTTCTTCCTTCTGACTTCTTCCTTCTAAAAAAGTACAAGCTTTAACTAAATTGTCAATATCTGATTCTGTATTTCCCAAGCTGATAATAAATGTTAGATGTTGCGGCATTGGTAATTCTGCGGTGACGCCGAGTTGAGAGTGCAGAATATCATCGGCGGCAAATCCTGTGATTCCTAAATCTGATACTTTTACTGTTAGCCTGGTGCGGTCTAATGCTGCAAAACCCGGTGTGTTTAACGGTTCTAAAACTGATAAGCCGGGAATTTGACTGATGCGCGATCGCGCTTTTTCTGCTAGCTGTAAAGTCTGCGCCATTAACTCTTTGCCGTGGAGTGCTAATTGTTGGCGGGCTGCGTCTAGGGATGCTAATAATAAGTAGCTGGGACTGGTAGATTGTACTAGCTGCAATGCTTTATTTATTTTTTGGATATCTATGCGATCGCCCTTGACGTGCAGCATCGATGCTTGTGTCATTGCACCGAGGGTTTTGTGGATTGATTGTACTGTTAAATCGGCACCTGCTGATAGTGCTGGTTCTGGCAAGTTTGGATGAAAGTTAAAGTGCGCGCCGTGGGCTTCGTCTACTAATAACGGTATGTTGTATTGATGGGTAATTTGGGCGATCGCCCGCAAATCCCCACAGACGCCGTGATAGGTTGGGTAAACCATCATTACTGCTTTGGCGTCGGGATGTTGTTCTAATGCTGCGGCTGTGGCTTCTGGGGTGATGCTGTTGGCAATATCCCATTCCGGGTTGTACTCTGGATTGACAAAAATCGGAATTGCACCGGATAAAATCAAACCTGAAATCGCCGAGGAGTGGATATTTCGAGGCAAGATAATTTTATCTCCTGGGCCGCAAGTTGCTAAGATGGCGGCGATAATTCCGCAAGTCGAACCGTTAGCCAAAAACCGAGTTGAGTGAGCTCCAAAAGCTTCGGCGGCTAATTCTTGAGCTTCGGCAATTGCACCTTCTGGGTTAAAGAGATTATCTAATTCCGGCAATTCCGGCAAATCCGAGCGAAATACTGCTGCACCGAATAAGTCAATTAGGGGTTGAGAGATTCCTTGTCCGCGTTTGTGTCCGGGGGCGTAGAATGGGGCGTGCGGGTGATTTGTGCGATCGCGCAAGGCATCTAATAGAGGCGTTTGTTGTTGAGAGTTTGCTGGTGACACGCTTAATCCTGATTTGATTATTGGGAATTATAGCAACCGCCGAGGTTTCATATCACATCCGGTAGCATCGGAATTAATATTACCGACAGCTAGGACACCGCGCAGTGCCGTTTCCCTACAATTAATCGCGGTATGGAAACGGCACTGCCCTGTCCTCTATATCATGTCTGAATGCAACCGAAAACGATTTATTTTGTTACAACTTGCAGATAATTGAGCGCCATTGATTGAAATATCCGTGCCAGTGGTAGCAAAGGTACTTGCTCTTTAAGCATTTGTCGGCTGCGGGAAGATGGATAAATACAGTACGAGCAAAACAGGAGATGCAGAGGCTTGAATGATTTTTATGGTTATTGGGAGGAAAACCTACTATTTTAATAGTAATAAATTAACATAAAAATCTTCTAATTTTTAGTTGAGTTTTGAATTAGCCAAAGGGTCAGCTTGCGACTGACCCTCAGTCGGGGTGACAACCTGTACTTTTGGCTAGGTATAAAACTGAACTAAAAGCTAGAACCCTTGTTCTTGTAGTTTGTTAATCTCAATTCAGTGAGTTCTGCGAGGAGCTATGTGGCATTTGGATAGGCCACAAGTTCTCAGTGAACAGAGTGAAGAGTCAAATAAGATAACGATTAATTATGACTAATAGATCAATAACTAAAAATAAGTGGGCATTGCTAATTGGCATCAACAAGTACCCAAACTACCCACAAAATAAACAACTTTTTGGTTGCCTAAATGATGTCGAGCTTATGAAAGAAATTCTGCAAACAAAGTTTAGTTTTCCCGAAATACAAATTAGTCAATTGTTAGACGAACAAGCGACCCGCGATGGGATTTTAACTGCTTTAGAGACTCTAGTTAATCAAGTCAGCCACAACGACATTGTGGTGATTCACTATAGCGGACATGGTTCTTCGATCACTGACCGTGAGGGAGATAAACCAGATGGTATGGATGAAACGATCGTACCTTACGATAGTGGACGCGCCCCTCATAAAAATCGGGACATTACAGATGATGAACTTTATGCTTGGTTGCTTCAACTGAGTGAAAAAACTCCGTACATCACCCTAATTTTTGATTCCTGTCACTCAGGCGGTATTGTTCGTGATACCTTTGGTGCGGCTGTGCGTTCAGTAGAACCTGACACTCGCTCTATTAAAGACCTTCCTCCATCGCCTATTGCTGCAAATCAGGTTAGAGGAACAACGCGCGAGATTGGTGCTAGTGGCTGGTTGCCGATGAGTCAGCGATATGTCCTGATAGCGGGTTGTAATGCTAAGGAAAGCTCTTATGAATACTTAGAGCGGCAACAGAATACTTCCGTTACTCACGGTGCTTTAACGTATTTTTTATGCAAAGAATTACGCTTTGCTCAGTCAGGAATGACCTATCGCGATGTTTTTGAACGTGCTAGTACCGCAGTCACAGTATATGAGGCTCGACAGCATCCGCAGATGGAAGGAGCGCGGGATAGGGAGTTATTCAACATTCAGGAAATCCAACCGATGCGTTTTGTATCGGTTAAGCAGCGTAAAAACAACCAAGTTACTTTGGCAGCAGGTGCGGCTCTCGGCTTAACTGTAGGCTCTCAATGGGCTATTTATCCTTCTGGAATTCATCATATCGCTCACAAAACTCCCAAACTGGGTCAGGTGAAAATTACCTCTGTTCGAGCATTAACTTCTGATGCCAAGATTATTAAAGAAAGTCAGACTAATAGAATTATCCCAGGAAGTCGCGCTGTAGAAGAAGCTCATTTCTATGGGGAAATGCGTCTCAAAGTTGAATTTAAAGCCGAAACTGACTATCAAGAAGCTGTTAATGAGATGGTTGATTTGATTTCTCAGTCACCCTTGTTACGCCAGACTCAAAATGGTGAAGTTGCTGATGCCCGAATTTATATAATCGCTCCCCGACAAAAGGTGACTCCCGACGATCCAGTACCTCAACTGCAAATGATTGAGCAGCCAATTTGGGCAGTGGTGGGGCAAGATGGTCAACTCCTGATGCCAACTCGCGCTTTGACTGAAGCTGAGGCGACAGTGATACTCAGAGAAAACTTAGAAAAAATTGCCCGTTATCGATTTGCATTAGCGCTGAAAAATCCCAATCCTGAAAGCTGCCTGAAGGATAAAATAGAGTTTATCCTCAAGCGAAAGACATCTGATGGAAATTGGAGAGAAGCTAAACCAGAAGATGATAGAGGTCAAATTGTCTTTCGAGAGGGCGACATCTTAAAGTTTGAGATTGTTAACCATTATCAACACCCCGTTTTTATCAGCATTCTCGACTTTGGTTTAACCTATGGAGTGAATCCTCTTTATCCTGTTACAGGGGCAAATCAACAATTTGAACCGAGTAAAAGGGTGGATATTGGTTTACGTCAAGGTGAACAGATACAACTTTACTTACCTGATAATTTTCCCTTTGTGTCATTTTATGAGCAGGATTCAATAGCGGGTGGCACTGAAATTTTCAAGGTTTTTGCGACAACTTACCCAACGGATTTTGGTGCTCTGGTACAGGGAGGCGTGCGAACCGGAGACAGCCTTTTAGAAGATTTATTAGCTACGGCATTGACAGGTAAAGGCGATCGGGATGGCCGACCTGTTACCGTTCCACCGGATGAGGATTGGACAACTGTAGAACGTTCTTTTTTTCTACAACGCAAGTCTTAGTAAAGTTTAACTCGAATTGGGTTAACTGATTTAGCTGATTGTTTAGCTTTGAGGTAAAAACCATGAAAAAGATTTTGTTCTTAGCAGCTAATCCTGTAAAGACAGACGACTTGGAATTAGATCAGGAAGCGAAGGAAATAAAAAAAGCATTAGGAGGGCATAAAATGGGAGATGATTTTCAATTAATTACGGAATGGGCAGTAAGCATTGATGACTTGCGGAATGCTTTATTGTATGAAAAGCCACAAATTGTACATTTTTCGGGACATGGTATAAAGAATAACGGTCTTCCTGTAGATAATAACTTGGGAGATATGCAGCCTCAAAGAGATGCTGTAATATTGCAAGGGCAACCTGGGGGTATAGTTTTGCAAGATGACTCAGGAAATGCCCAACCAGTCCGTACAGATGCACTAGCAAAGTTATTCTCTTTATGTAAAGCGAAGATTGAGTGTGTCCTGCTCAATGCTTGTTATTCCGAAGAACAAGCAGAAGCGATTTTTAAGCACATTGATTCTGTAATTGGAATGCAATTTTCTATCCGAGATAATGCAGCGATTAAATTTTCTAAAGGGTTTTATGATGCGATTAGTGCTGGCTATAACTATGAAGTTGCTTTTGAAATTGGCAAAAATAATATTGCATTGCATAACATTCCTCAAGATTTAGTTCCTATTATCAAATTTCGTCCAAGTTCTATTTCACATAATTCTAATAATAAAGAACTCACTCAAGATGACATTGAAATATTTACAGATATTTTGATCCGTAGTGGACGTGCAGAACATTCAGCAAGACGACCCTTATGTATAAAAATTGGAATTGATCCTAATGAACTTGGCTTTTTAAGGCAATCAACGGATGCTAATTTTGCTTTAGAGCTCATTACCGATTTGCATAGTCGAGATGATAGACTAACTCTTTTTAAACTATGCAAGGAACTTGAACCTTTCTTTAAAAGAGGCAAGTATGCGCCTTGTTTGGAAAATCTTCAACAAAAATTAAATTGTCAATAGTGTTGAAAACCGGAGTATAATTTTATGTCTTCAAATTTTTTAGAGCCATCTGAAGTAGATATATTGGTAGATTTATTACGTCGTAGTCAACGAGCAAAAGCACGAGAAGCACTATGTAGGAAGATTGGAATTAAAACCGAGCACCTTCACTTTTTAAGAGAGGGTTCAGATGATGATTTTCTAACACAGTTAATTGGTTATTTAGATGACATTGGCAATCAAGAAGCTATCTGTAATCTTTGTTGTAAAGAACTATTACCTATTTTTCGTAAAAGCAGAGAAGCTGATAGATTAGCCACAATTATCTCGAAGATTGATTGTTGTTGTAATTCTGAATATCAATTTCAGGGAACTCCATTTAAATCAGGGCAAGAATCTCTACCTAAACCCAAGGAAAAATTACCCAAAATGATACTGATATCCACTGCTGCTATTATCTCATCAAGTTTAATAGTTGGAATCAAATGGGCAGGGGAACACTCGAAACACGATCCGATAGCTATTCCCGCTCACAGCACCTCTCAAAGAAGTACCTATCCAAATACTTGTGAAAATATCTCTATTAATGAGGATGTACTTTCAGCCCAATGCCGAAAATTCGACGGTAGTTTAAACTCAACAAGCATTAAACTTGAAGGAATTGAAAATATAAATGGAATTCTTGAATTTCACGGATTGGGCAAAGCTAGCACCTATCAAAACACTTGTGAAAATATATCTATTAAGGGGGATGTACTTTCAGCACAATGCCAAAAAGTAGACAAAAGTTTCCAATCAACCAGCATTAAGATTAAAGGAATTGAAAATAACTTGGGAAATTTGCAATATTATTAAAAAACCTATGAACTTTAACGTGATTTTATGGTGCAAAAATTATCCCACCCAGAAAAAATTACATTAATAGACTTACTAAAACGTACCCCATACCCAGTCAAGACAGATGCGAGAACATCACTATGCTCAAAAATAGATGTTGACCATAAGAATTTACCAATGGATGGATCTGCTGATGATTTTTCTACAAATTTGATTCAGCGATTAATCGACCAAGATAATCAAGAAGGACTTTGTAGACTTTGCGAAGTTTTAGAAGAAGAAAAATTGGGTTCAAATCAGAAGAAACAGTTAGAAGAAATTAAACGACAACTTAATTGTCCTAAAAAAAAATCTAAAACAAATTATTTTCCTGTTAATAACGCCTCTCCTCCAACACTTAATAAACTTTTAGTGATTGGAGGTGTAGGAGGAGTAGTATTATTATTTATTTTCGGAGGAATAGGAAAGGATATCAATACTACTCCCACCCCTGCTCCTAGTAATTCTCCTCTACTAAAAAGTGATGATTGTAACGAACGGTTAGACCGCAATAACCCTGATAGGATTTATTTTGGTCACACCAAGGGGGTTAACACTGACGCTGCAACTTCATGGTGTTCACAGGAATACAATGTTAGATGTCGAAAAGTAGCACCTAGTGAGCCGCCAGATCGGAAATTTGGCGTCGCTGAGGGGCAGTGTTATTATACTAAATAAATCTAAAATTAAAGATCATTTTTTATTTTAGTTGATTTACAAAAAACGATATAATTTTAGTCTTTATCGAGAGTCATTTTCTAAAAAGCGGTCTATATAATTCTTAAAATACAGACCGCTCTATTAATGGGTAAGAACAGTGGCAGCAATCCAACTGTGGTATCTTGGTAGCCTAAAAAACTGTCCAATCTTCCCCTAAAAACAAAGCTCTCTCAGCGTTCCGCCGCCTTGTCAATCCTGGTAATTCTTGACCCCCTGCCTTATTCCATCGCGGGAATTGGTCAGCCGCACCATGAAAATCTCCTTGATTTAAAAGTTTTAACAAAGTTGACTCAAACAGAGAACCAGCACCGAGATTAAAAGTAAAAGACACTAACGCAGAAAATTGATTATCATTGATAGAAACTTGCACAGCCTTAGACACATACCCTTCAAATTCTGCTAAATCTTTTCTCAGCAATTCTTCCGCCTGTACTTCCGTAATTGTCATACCCTCATATACGCCTTGGATATGTCCGTACCCAATTGTCCAAATGTCAACGGGGTCAAGATACGCATCCAAATACAAACCTTCAAACGATTTAATCAAATCCAACCCATCTTGGTTGATGGTCATCCCTCCGCGAGCGGCTATTTCCATAACTTGAGGAGGAATTTTATCGGGAGCTGCAATGGTAAATGTTTTAGCTAATGTGAATCGCAAAGCTTTTGAGAGCAATTTCACTTGTCCTTCGGTGGCAGTTACTTTTACTGCGACCTCGCCTTCCATTTCATAAATACTCCCATCAGGGAAGATTTCCAGCACCCGTTCCATCGTGATTTCTCCTTACTTTTTGGATTTAATATTTCAATTCAACCGTGAACCATAAGCTCTATAATTAATTCACTGGCTGTTGTGCAAAACTGTTTGCTGTTGGCGATTCTTTGCCGTTAAATGTATCTGTCTCTTCAGGCAGATTTTCTTTCCAAATTTCGCAGACCGTTTCCGATGTAGTTTCGGCAACCGTAGAAGTTGCCGAAACCAGTGTTTTGATAATCAATACCGCAACAATCATGGCGATCGAAAAAGGTAAATTGAGTTGACTTGCTAAAGCCGGGGCTAAAAATGCCGCTGCTTTCTCAGAGTTTTCTTTGTAGCTGGCCTGAATTTTGGCTATCAGTTCTGGGTCTAACAGTTCGCCGCACATCAATTCATAGGATTTGATATTGAATTTATTAAAGAATTGATCGCCAAATTTCAAAGCAAGACTATCTGAACTAAAACCTCTGGGAGTTGCGTTTAAATCCTCTTCCAGACTCTCAATAGAAGCAGAACGTGCGGTTGTATCTTGCCCTATTTCTTGAACCAGAATCCCAAGCTGTGCCTTGAGAGTATCTTCATCAAGGTCTAACAATTTTTGCGCTACTTCATCAATTTGCGTCATAACTTTAGGGAAGTTGTTGTGACAGACTACAAGGTGAAAGAAAGGGCGGGTTGAGAAGAGCGATCGTTTTGATACTATCAATCTAGGAGACCCGACCCTACAAATATCAATGCTTACTTAGGGAACGGGAAAATGACACCAACTCTCGCCACCCACATCCCAAACAGCTCGAAGGTCGGAATAAGTGTAGCGAACATCTCCACCGCTAGCGTTCTTGTCATATCCACCCTGATAACCTAGCCATTTGCCATTGGGATCGTTGCAGATCCAAACCCCCTCTGCATCGTCATAACCTTTGATGACAATGATATGACCATTTGTAAAATAACCGTGAATGACAACAGGATTACCTTTGGCTAAATGCTGTTTTATTTCCTGTTCAGAGGTGACATTTTTGAAGTAAGTATTCTGAAGTTTTCCATTGCCATATTTTTGACCCCACTCCCGAAGAAGCCGCTGAAGATAACTGGGGATGTGTCGCGTACAAGTGCCGTCTGCGAGAGGATAACCCTCCTTTTCATCCCACTCTTCTGTTTTTCGGAAAAGCACATCTTCAAGCTGTACGTCGTTTTTAATATCTTCTTGCGTTCGAGAATCCACCTCATAATACTTGAGAACCATTGCTATGCAAGTGACATTACAAGCCCCTGAAGGACGTTTTAAATTATTGAGCTGAGAGTGGTAAGGAACTTTTAAATCAACTTTCGGCGGCAGTACCGGCGGGTACTGTTGAGCAACTGACTCGCCTCGCGGAACAGCCGTTAATGAGATTTCAACATCATCGCCAAAACAGTAATATTGTTTTGGGGCTGTTTCTGGTGAACGAATATCAAATTCATCCAGGAAAACCCGAATATACTTACCTTGCAAATTAGGGGTGTACGCACTGATAAAAATTTCCTCTCCGGCTTTGTAGTTGAGGATTTGATCGGGAGATAATAGTGATGTGTCGAGTGGGCGAGCTTTCAGCACCGAATTGTCTTTAAAACGCAATGTATATTCTAGGGTGTTCATTCTTTACCTCGTGGACTGGTAAGATGTTAGGTTCAATCGTAAGAGAGCAATCCCCAAAAAGTTCCTAGCTTTTAGTTGAGTCTTAAATTAGCCAAAAGGCCAGCTCCCAACTGGCCAAAAGTACAGGATATAACCTGTACTTTTCGCTAGGTGTCCTGCCAAACCACAGGCGGGCAAGGCTTTTCGGAGGGCGATCGATTCCGCGATTTTAGATTTTAGATTTTAGATTTTAGAATTGCTCCCACGGGCTGTAGAGCTCGCACGTGATGAGTACGCTATGCTTTTTTCAAGGGTTCACGGCCTGTACCGGGGGGCTGTGACCAAATTGCTTTCGGTCAGGATAAAAAATCAAATACAGATAAATCCGGTTGCTTTCGTCTACTCCAAAAAGCTGATTAAAAATGGTGCAAAATATCAACTTTAATAAATTTTCACTATTTAGATAGATGCCGTATTTTTAGTTTTTTATCTACGCTAATTGTATCGAGTTATTAATAGAATTGTCGTGATTTTTCCCAACCCTACTCCATTTCCCGGCCCGCAGATTCCCAGCACCGAACCGGGGCTGCCGACTATACCCGCATCGCCACCAGTGCCGGGCCCCGTTCCCGAACCCATTCCCGGGCCAGTACCGGAACCGGTACCTGCGCCAATTCCGCAGCCCATTCCCGAACCGGTGCCGGAAACTGTACCCTCTCCCATTCCTCAAACAGTTCCGGGGCCGATTCCTCAGACAATCCCTGAACCTGTTTAAATTATGTTTTAGTCGATCGCGAAATTTAAGATTGTTTGTGAGGTCGATCGCAAAAACCGGTTTCTCCCAAGTCCCCAATCATTTTGTTGAATATCAGACTTGAAAAAACTCGGTTTTTGCCTAAATTATCGATTAATTGAAGTTGAGCGCAGTCTCTTTACAAAGGTCAACAGCCTCCAAATCAGTGGATTTGCCGTCAAGGTATTCGGCCCTGACATCAAAAATACAGCCCGCCTCCGACCCACCGTAGTCAGCTCGATTCCACTCAAAATCTGCCTTTTCCCGATCGGCAATGGGGGCATCTAGCTCGTTTTCTCCCCAAGTATCCTTATCGGGAGGAGACATATAGACTGCTGTCATCGTCTTACCGCTGTTGTTAACCACCGAAATTTTGACCATCTGAGCGAAAACGCTAGCTGCTGTCAGCCCTAACAGGGGCAGCGACAGCCCCACAGCGAGCGTTACTTTGCTTAACAACTTGTTAACCATGGAGCCATCTACCTCAAGTTCGATATTTACTCAAGCTTAGCTGTAGAAGTTAGAAGGGACAAGTCAGATATATTGCTATTGCTTATGATATTTTGAAACAGTGATATGTTTCTAAATAGCTATGCTTACTGCCGGAATTGTCGGACTGCCTAATGTTGGCAAATCTACTTTGTTTAATGCTCTGGTTGCTAATGCCAAGGCGACTGCTGCTAATTTTCCTTTCTGTACGATCGAGCCAAATACGGGTATCGTGGCAGTGCCAGACGAACGGTTGAAGGTGCTGAGCAATATTTCCAATTCCGTGCAAACTGTGCCGACGCGGATGGAGTTTGTGGATATTGCGGGTTTGGTGAAGGGGGCGAGTCAGGGAGAAGGACTGGGAAATCAGTTTTTGTCTCACATTCGGGCTGTAGATGCGATCGTCCACGTTGTCCGCTGTTTTGAGAATGACGATATCATTCACGTTGCGGGTTCTGTCGATCCGATCCGAGATATTGACATTATCAATCTCGAATTAATTCTAGCAGATTTAGCTCAAATTGAACGCCGACTCGATCGCACTCGCAAGCTTGCCCGCAACAACAAGGAAGCTCAGGCAGAAGTGGATGTGCTCGAAAAATTGGTCGGTGTTTTGAATGCGGGAAAACCGGCGCGGCAGTACAATTTCACAGATGAAGAAGCTGAATTAGTTAAAGGTTTGGAATTACTCACCAACAAACCAATTATCTATGCTGCTAACGTGTCTGAGGACGATTTAGCAACAGGAAATAGCTATGTCGAACAAGTGCGGGAAGTAGCAGCTAAAGAAAATGCTAAGGTTGTCATAGTTTCGGCGCAAGTTGAGTCAGAATTGGTGGAGTTATCCGAGGAAGAACGAACGGATTTCCTAGAATCTCTGGGGGTAAAAGAAGGGGGCTTGAAATCTCTGATTCGAGCTACTTACGAATTATTGGGTTTGCGGACTTATTTTACTAGCGGCCCGAAGGAAACTCGCGCTTGGACAATTATCGCGGGAATGTTAGCACCGCAAGCTGCGGGGGTTATTCACTCTGATTTTGAACGGGGTTTCATCCGGGCCGAAACTGTGAGTTATGAAGATTTGGTTGCTACGGGCGCGATGAATGCAGCTAAGGAAAAAGGCTTAGTTCGCAGTGAAGGAAAAGAGTATGTTGTACAAGAGGGGGATGTGCTGTTGTTCCGATTTAATGTTTAGCTTTTTTAAGGAGATGAACACATGGATATCGTTTCGCTGGCAATTGCTTGGCTGGTAACTTCGGTGAGCTTTTTTATTATTTCCAAGTTGCCCATCGGGGTGGACATTGACACTTTTGGAAAAGCGATGATTTCGGCGGCGGTTTTTGGATTGCTGAATGCTTTGGTGCGGCCGCTTTTTGTGGTTTTGGGTTTTCCATTGGTGTTGGTAACTTTTGGTTTGTGGATAATTGTTATCAACGCTATTATCTTTGGATTGGCGGCTTGGCTAGTGGATGGATTTCGCTTGCGGTGGGGAATTTGGAGTGCTTTGCTGGGTGCTATAGCCCTCGGTTTTATCAACTCTTTGCTTTATGAGCTGTTGCGGACTCTGCCTAGTGTAAGATAGAGAAAGGTAACGCGCTGGGCGGAAGAAAGGGGCGGGTTTATTCATCTTGTTAGTTATCGCAAATATTTCAGGTGAAACCCGCCCCTAATGCAAATATTTTAGGTTTAATTCCCCCATATCAGGTATGTATTTTTTAGTATTGGTTGAGTTTTTAGCCTTCGCAGTAGTCGATAAATTGCTCTGGAACTAGGCGCAATTCACCCGATCGAAAGCGCTCGATAGGCATCCAAAGTGCGGTAAATACCCACTCTCCGTCTGCAAAAGCTAGACTCTCCAATTGATAAAATTTGGGATCGACAAATTCGCACTGATAAAGTTGTATTAGTTCGTGTCCGGCCTGACCATTAAAAATAAAAAAATTTTCCAAACAAGCCAAATATTTGATATTTGTTAACTCGGCTTTAATTTCTTCTTGAAACTCTCTTTGCAAAGCGTCGATGCTGTGTTCTCCGAATTCTATGCCACCGCCCAGAGCGCGGTAAAATGTGTCTTTTTTGACCGGATCTTCGCATTCTGACACGAAAATGCGATCGCCCGATTGAATTAATCCTAAAACAATTACGCGAACTTTACCTTTTTGCATAATTAGTCATCAGTCATTAGTGATCAATCCTTAACAGGTTCCTAGGCTATGTCTAGGAATCAATGTCCAGAGGCTCTACCTCGCTTTCGCAGCAGCAAAATAGGAGGCACAGCCTCCGGATATGTGTTACCAGGCAGAGCGTAGTAACGAGTAGAAGCCGCCCCTAATGAGTAATCACTAATCACTAATTATCAGCAGCAAAAGTCTCTCGACGGCGACTGGTGTCAACGGGCCAGTTTCTATTTTCCCCGCCAATAATCAGTTTTTCAATCGTCACAAATTCTTTGCTGAGTTGCTGGAAAACATTAATCAAAACATCGAGGCCAATCGCATCGCTAGTACCCAAATCAAACCAGCAGCGAGCCCAAGAACCTTGATACTCCATTTCTCCCATATTGTGCATCAAAGCCATCATGCTTTGGTCGGCTAGATTAACATCGTAATTCATCTGACTGATATCTAAGCCTTCATCTTGAACTTGCAAATTTTCGGCATTAAATCCTCCGAGTTTTCCCAAGAAAAACCAAGAGTCAAAAACTTCTTCAACATACTGTTTTTCACCGTTTGAAGGCACGTTGCTGAACTTCAGCCAAATCCAGAGGTCAAAGGGGTTAAACTCGCGAAACTCTACTTGCATCAATTTTTTCAAAGAAAGGGAATGGAATTGCAGGAATTGGATTGCAGGAGAGAGGAAAATTGGGAGAGAGGGAGACAGGGAAAATTTTCCTCCTGACTCCTGACTTCTGACTTCCCCTCTGACTCTTTTTATAGTGGTGGTAAGGCTGCCGGCCCCCAGACTCCATCTGCATCTCTGATTTTATCGCGCATCGGGTCGCAGGCGCGAGATTGGCTGTCGAGACGGTTACGGGTTCTGCACTGCTGAAAGAAGATGTCGGCTACTAAACTGCGCGGCAGTTGGTCGGGTTTTGCTAAGGCTGCGTCGAAGTTTTTGCGGGCTTCCTCAAGTAAGGTTTTGTTGCCGTCTTTCCCCTGGGATTGGGAAAACAAAATTTGTGCTTTTAGATAGAGAACTTCGGGATTGTTTGGCGTTTCTGCTAGGGATTTGTTCGCAAATTCTAAAGCGCGATCGTACTTTTTCAAGTCTCGATAGCCTACTGCCATGCCGCGATAAGCTAAATAGCGGGGAGAGGCTTTTTGTTCGAGTCTTTGAATTGCTTCGTTGGGGTTGGAAAAGGGCAGGTTTGTGGCTAGCATTAAGTCCATGTAGCCTTTGATTAGGTTTAGTTCTGGGTCGTTGGGGGCTATTTTGTCGGCGGCATCTAGGTATTGAAATACTACTCGCAATTTACTCAAAGCTTGGGGCGCGCCTTTGGCGGTTCCTTCTTTGGCTATAATGTTCGCCCCTTCTAGAAAGTGACCTGCTGCTGTGTAAATATTGCCGCGCAATGGATTAGTTTTTGCCAATTTTTCGCCTACTTCGCGGGTTTTTTGCGCGTAGGAATTCATCGAGTTTAAGTCCTCCTCGATGTATGAGATGGAGGCTGCCATTGCATAGGCTAGCGGCTCGTTTGGTTCGGCTGATAGTGCTTGTTGAATTTGAGTTTTTGCTTGTTTGTAGTTTCCTTGCTGAAACATTGTTTTGAAAGCGGTTTCGGTGTTGGGCCCGATCGCCTGCGGGTTGCTGCTGCGAAAGGGATCGCCCGCTAATGCCGAGTTAATGCAGATGCTGAGGGCGATCGCCAGTGCAGGAGCGATCGCCCGCACTGTCTGTTTAGAACTTAACATTTGCTTGCCAAGCGATGCTAAAGGGGTTTTCGTCATCGTCAATTCTCTCAATGTAATATACTGTATACTAGAAACAAGAGAGTTAAATTTTCAGACTTTCGGGCCGCGACCAAAAAAAGAGTGCAATTTGCTTGATTTTTTATGGTTTTTGAGGTACATTTTAATAATGTAAGTGTGACTTTTAATAGATTAAAGGACAGATTTTCATTATTAAAATATACCATGAAAAAACAGAAAAATCAAACACCAATCATGAAAAAAAGGAAATTTTTGTTAAGATTTATGTAAAATAATTGTGTGCCATCGACCCACCCAAAAACAGCCTTAACTATCAATAGCACAACCAGAAGTTCCCCGCTCCAACAATAACTATTTTTCTGATTGTTCACTGTTGAGTGTTAACAACTGCCAACTGCCAACTGCCAACTAACAACTGCCGTTAATGCTTTATCTAAAAAACTTAGTATATCATCCCACCGCCTGTCCGAATCCTATTCTGAAAAATATTAACTTAGAACTGCCCTCGCAGCAAATGGGGCTGATTGTGGGTCGCAGCGGTTCTGGCAAAAGTACGCTATTAGAAATATTAGCAGGTTTAGCGGAAAAAACTAGCGGCGACATCCGTTGGCGGGAACAGGAATTAACACCGGAACACTTGCAACAGTTAGGAGGTTTAGTGTTCCAGTTTCCAGAAAGACATTTTTGCGGTGGCACAATTTTAGAAGAATTACGGTTGGGTCATCCTGAATTGGGACAAGAACAAATTAACTCAGCAATGGCAGAAGTGGGACTAGGACATTTGCCGCTGCGCGCTTCTCCCCACGCTTTGAGCGGCGGACAACAGCGGAGGGTAGCCCTGGCGGTGCAGCTAATTCGGCAGCCGCATTTGCTACTTTTGGACGAACCGACGGCGGGTTTGGATTGGTCGATGCGTCGGCAGTTGGTAAGCTTGTTGAGTAAGTTGAAAAGTCACTGGACTTTGTTGATTGTAACTCACGATGCTAGCGATTTGTTGAGCGTTGCTGACCGATTTTGGACTTTAGACCACGGGGATTTGCAGGAGGTCGATCGGTCTAAATTGGAAGCTAAGGAAACGAGTTTTGTTAGTCATTAGTCATTAGTTAGTGCGGGCGGGCTTACCGCATTATGAAGCATTTTTAAGTGCAGAGAATTTGCAGAGCTTACAAAAGAGTGGGAATAGAAGATGAATCAGATTACAATGCCTGTATTGCCCCAGATGAACGAGTTGTGGCAAAAAACGCTGAATTGGCAGCCGGATGAGTCGCAGCAGCAACAATTTCAGCGGCTTTATGAGTTAATTGTCGAGGGAAATCGCTCCTTGAATTTAACTCGAATTACTGAGCCGATGGAGTTTTGGGAAAAACATTTGTGGGATTCTCTGCGGGGAATTGCGAGACTGCTGCCAGCTAATCATAATTCGGCGGAAAATCCCGGATTAGGCGCCGAGTCGGTGCAGAAAGCGATCGATATCGGGACAGGTGGGGGTTTTCCGGGTCTGCCGATCGCGATCGCCCTGCCGCATTTATCAGTTACTTTGCTCGATTCTACGCGCAAAAAAATTACTTTTTTGGAAACAGTTGTGCCGTCTTTAGGGATAGAAAATGCTGCAACTTTGTTGGGGAGAGCCGATGAAATTGCCAGAGCGCCACAGCACAAACAAGCTTATGATTTAGCCGTTCTCCGAGCAGTGGGAGCAGCTCCTCTCTGCGCTAAATGCGCGCTGCCTCTGCTGAAAAATGGCGGTTTGGCTGTACTTTACCGTGGAAATTGGACGGTGGAGGAAGAAACGGAGTTACAAAGGGCGATCGAGCATTTGGGCGGTAAAGTTGAGTCAGTCGAAGCATTCACAACGCCGACGAGTCAGGGGGCGCGGCACTGCGTTTACTTGCGGAAAGTTGTACAGCAGTTCGAGCGTCCCGTGCGCTAGCTAAAGCCGTTTTTCAATACTAACTATGCTTGCCAATAAGATTGCACTTGTGACAGGTAGCTCGAAAGGAATTGGTGCTGGCATCGCCCTTGAATTAGCAAAATCTGGTGCAGATATTTGTGTCAACTATTGCGATTCTCCAACATCTGCGCGAGAAATAGTCAACCAGATTCACTCTCTCGGCCGTCGCGCTATCGCGATTCAAGCAGATGTCTCACAGCGCGACCAAGTGGAAAGGATGGTCGATAGGTGCGAGCAAGAACTCGGTCAAATCGATATTCTAGTAACAAATGCGATCGCCAGCGTCCGAAACACCTTGCTGGAAACTAAATTTGAGGATTTACAGCGGACACTAGAAATAGGGGTGTACGGTGTGTTTCACGTATGTCAAATAGTCGCCCGCCGTATGGTGGAAAGGAAGGCCAAAGGCTCGATTATTCATATCTCATCCCCGCACGCTCATTTTCCGTATAAGGGTGCGATTGACTACAACACCACCAAAGCAGCCTGTCATCACCTCGTTCTTTCGATGGCGAACGAACTGATGTGGCACAAAATTCGGGTCAACATCCTAGAGCCTGGGTGGACTGATACTCCGGGTGAGCGACGCTGGTATAGCGACGAATTGCTTGAGTCGTTCAGCAACCAAATGCCTCTTGGTCGGATGGGCTTCCCGGAAGACTTAGGCAAAGCAGCAGTTTTCCTGGCATCTGATGCAGCTAGCTACATCGCGGGTAGCGTGTTAAAGGTAGATGGTGGGTTGTACATTGAGGGCAGCCCGAGTTTGACCTCAGAATCTCAAGATAAGTAGGTAGGCGGCATTAAACGAACCATCTAACAGTATGGAAACATTGCTCAGTCAGCCACGCTTAAGGCTCAGGATATTTTACAATCGTTTACTTACTTAATTGCGTTTTATAGCGCCTACCTACTTAAAACCGAGTTTGTTGTTGGGCTGTTTGCGCTCGATCGCAACAACAAACTTTGTGGAACTAGGCGCTCGCCTTTTCGTAGCGCTTGTTAATTTCCGCCCAATTAACAACATTCCACCAAGCTTTTAAGTAGTCGGCGCGCAAATTTTGGTATTTGAGATAATAAGCGTGTTCCCAAACATCGTTACCCATAATTGGATAATTTCCCTCCATGAAAGGCGTGTCTTGATTTGCCGTAGTTGTAATCTCAAGTTTGCCAGCTTTATTGCGGACTAGCCAAACCCAACCGCTGCCAAAACGCTTGGCGCCGGCATCGTTAAATTTTGCTTTAAAATCGTCAACACTGCCGAAAGTTTGCTTAATTGCTGTTGCAATTGCCCCTGTGGGTTCGCCGCCACCGTTGGGACCCATGATTTCCCAAAACATACTGTGATTTAGGTGTCCGCCGCCATTGTTACGCACGGTTGTGCGAATATCTTCCGGCACTTTGCTCAAATCTCGCAGCATATTTTCCGCAGTGATATTTTTTAGTTGCGGGTATTTACTGACAGCATCGTTGAGGTTTTTAACGTAGGCGGCGTGGTGTTTGTCGTGGTGAAATTGCATTGTCCGCGCATCGATGTGCGGTTCTAAAGCATTGTATTCGTAGGGAAGAGGTGGCAGTGTAAAAGGCCCGGGGGTTTGGGCTATTTTTGGACTTTCTGCAACTGGACTTGCTTGCGATACATTATTTCCTGACGCTTGGCAAGCACCTGCGGTAATAGCTCCGACCGTGGCAGTCATCAAATACAAGAAATCTCGGCGTTTGAGAGTCATAAAAAGTACCTAAGTGAATTATTAACTGTTTTATCTCAGATTGAAGCAAAATGGGAGCGAGTTGAGAAAAAAAGTCCTATCGCCCGAATGGATGAGACGGATGGGCGATGGTTGTGATAGTTTCTCAAGTATAGGCTAATTGTATGCGCGTAACTAACTCACGTGCTCCGGTTCACTAACCCGGTTTCTGTCTCGAAACCGGGTTTTTTTGCGATTATTCTTGGGACAAGCGTTGGATGGCTTCGCCTCCAAACAGTCGATCGGCTGCTTGAAGAATACCGGGAATTTTAGCAGCGTGGGGACTGTGGGCTAGACAGCGGCGCAAGTCTAATTCATCGAGGCGATCGGCTTTTTGGCCTGGAAACCAGTGGCCCGCATTACCTAAAAGGTTGTAGCGCATCTTGCAATAGTCGATCGTATCGTAAGCCTGCGCCAAGTTCCACAGCCACAGAATCACATAAATATTAATACCTCCGGGAGTATTTTCTATAGTTGGTAAACCGACGTGCCAAGTCTTAAACCAATCTTCTCCTAATTTATCAATTGCTGCATTTTCTAATTTTTTTAATATCGGGGGCAAAATTTCATCGGCTCTATCTAACAATTCTACAGCTTTAAGATGCTCGTTAAAATCTTCAGGTTTTGCGGCGCCCAAACTCAAAGTGTGTACTTGCGGATGCGACAAACAAAACAAATCATTAAACACCATCGGACTCAACGGATAGCACAAGTCTACCAATTTTTGCGGCGGGCTATAAAGCTGACCGCCTTTGTCGGAAGGACTGATAATAAAAACGCCCATATCGTGACGTTTAGCAGCTTCAATAGCTGGCCAATTAATTTGATTGATGTAGTACCAGTGCAAGTTAAGATAATCAAATTGATTAGTTTCAATTGTTTTGACAATCACATCCGTCGGGCCGTGGGTTGAAAAACCAATAAACCGAACTTTGCCTTCTGCTTGCAACTTTCTCGCCACATCCATGCAGCCGCCCGGACGCATGGAATCCTCTAGCAATTCCCACGTATTAATGCCGTGTAGCGACAGTAAATCGACGTATTCCAGTTGCAAATAAGCTAAGGATTTCTCAAATTCTTCGCGAAACTCTTGGGAGTTCGGTTTGGGGCTAACTTTCGTTTGCACTATCAACTTTTCGCGGGGAAAATTCGGAAAAATCCACCCCAATTGCATCTCGGAAGTGCCGTAACCGCGAGCAGTTTCTATGTGATTGATGCCGCATTCAATCGAATAGCTAATCGTCGATTCTAGATTTTGTTGATTGTCTGAGGGAATTTCATTGGCTGGCACGTCTTGCCATTTGTACTGATATCTCATGCCACCGCAGGAAAAGACGGGCATGGATAATTCTGTGCGACCGAATCTGCGATATTGCATCATCATAATCAAAGTCAAAGCTATAGAAGAAAGAAGTTCGGCAACGGATTTTTTAACGGTGTAACGGATGTCAGTCCGATGTCCGTCGGAAGTTGGGCAACGGATTCGTTTTCTTCGGATGTAACGGATGTAACGGATGTCAGTCCGATGTCCGTCGGAAGAAGGAAGAAGGAATATGTAACAATCCCCAGGGTTTGACTGATTAAGAACTTCTTAATAGTCTTGGCTGTTGCTATAGGGTAAAAAACCTTGTTTTTTGTATTTTTGCGGGTTGTAACTCGCATATTGCCGCATTCTCCTGAACAGGCAAGATGCCTGTTCCACAAAGAGTTTTTGACCACCAGTGCGGCAGTTTTGACTATTTAGAAATCTCCCGTACTACGGGTTTTCCGTCTTGGATTTCGCCGACTAAAACCAAATCTGTACAGTCTACAAACAAACCATTTTCTAACACACCGGGAATGTTATTCAAGCTTTTTTCCATTTCTCCGGGGTTGGCAATGTCATCAAATTTGACATCAATTACCATATTACCTTGATCGGTAATTACTGGGCCTGCTTTTTTCACGCCCATGCGGAGTTCGGGTTTGCCACCCAATTTTTCAATGGCGCGCATCACTGGTGTTAATGCCATCGGTATAACTTCGATGGGCACGCGAAAAGTCGAACCCAATTTATCTACGATTTTGGAACTGTCCACTACTACAATAAACTGATTTGCGAGGTAATCGACTACTTTTTCGCGGGTGTGGGCCGCGCCGCCACCTTTAATTAAGTTGAGGTGGGGATCGACTTCATCAGCGCCATCAATAGCAACATCAATTCTATCAATTTCATCGAGTGTTGCCAGCGGTACTCCGTACTGTTTGGCTAACACTTCTGATTGAAAAGATGTCGGCACTCCCTTGATATCTTTAAGTTCACCTGATTTTATGCGATCGCCCAATGCTTGAATAGTATAAGCTGTAGTTGACCCAGTGCCGAGTCCGACAATCATACCAGATTTTACGCGATCGGCTGCAGCAAAGCCGACTTGCTGTTTCATCAATTTTACGGGATCTTGTTCTGTGGTCATGTTCGGTACTCCTTAATAGTTTTAAGATTATACCATTGAATGAAAATCGGATTTCTCGATACCTACACTTGGGATTACAATATTGAAACTCCTTACTGCAAACCTTTGGGGGGCACTCAGTCGGCTATTTGTTACCTAGCCGAGGCGTTGGCTGCACAGGGAAACGAGGTATTTTTGCTCAACAATACTTCCCAGTCGGGGATGTCGCGCGGCGTTGATTGCAGGCGCAGGGTGGGGGACAAATCTAATTTAGAATTGCTGCGATCGCTCGATTTTTTAGTTATAGTCAATATAGTCGGCAAAGCGCAGGAAGTTAAGCCGCTTTTGGGGCATCGAACTAAGTTAATTTTGTGGATTCATAACGAACCGGGCTTTGTATTCCTCCAAGATTTCAATAATCAGCGAGAAATCAATGCTTGCGATGCGTTTGTATTTGTCAGCGAGTGGCAACGCGAGCAATTTCATCGGCGCTTTGGGATTGACTCTAATCGCAGTTGTGTTTTAAGAAATGCGATCGCACCTTGTTTTGCTAACATTTTCGCCGATAATATTTCTATCCTCTCTCATAAATCTCGACCGCCCGTTCTAGCTTACACCAGCACTCCATTTCGCGGACTCGATATTTTGTTAAAAGTCTTTCCCGAAATTCGTCAAGCTGTCCCCGGAACCCGATTAAAAGTATTTTCAAGCATGAAAGTACACCAAATAGACGACAATGATAACAAGCTTTTTTTCGGTCAACTTTACCGCCAGTGCCAGGAAACAGAAGGCGTCGAGTACGTCGGTTCCGTACCGCAACCCGAACTCGTCCGGCAACTGCGTTCAGTCGCGGTTTTAGCTTACCCAAATACCTATTTGGAAACCTCATCTATTGCCGTGATGGAGGCGATGGCCAGCGGTTGCCGCATTGTGACGAGTGAATTGGCAGCTTTGCCGGAAACAACGGCTGGATTTGCCCGTCTAGTTTCCATGTCAGGGGTGAAAAATTTTGCATCGATAACTAATTGGAATCGGGCGGGCAACGCAGATTGGGAGGGATATACAAGGCGGTTTTTAGAGGCGATAGTCGGAGTTTTAAATGAGGGCACGGGTGCGGGCGGCGCAACTGCTGAAAATCATTTAAGACAGCAGGTAGAATATATAAATCGAGGGTGTACTTGGTCGGTGCGATCCCGAGAGTGGGTAGAATGGTTGAATATTATTAGTGTAAAACCTGTACGAGTGGCAGAGCAAATGATCGGGAATTCTTTAGTAGGTTTAGAGGCCGTGAGAGATTATTTTCAAAAGGGAAATTGGCGGAAAGATCAGGGTGATCTCGGTGGCGCCATCGAGAATTATCAAAAAGCTTTAGAGTTCAATCCCGAAGATGCGGAAGTTCATAAAAAGTTGGCGGAAGTTTATGTTTTGCAAGGAAAATTTGAAAAGGCGATCGCCTCTTGCCATGTCGCTCTTACATTTCAACCCAATTTTGCTCCTGCTTACTTAACAATAGGCAATGCTTTGCATAGTCAAGGCAAGCTGGAAATGGCAATTGAAGCTTACTTGCAAGCTTTAGAAATTCAGCCAGAATTTGCTGAAGCCAGCGCGAATCTCGGCAGTATGTATTACAAGTTAGGGCAATTGGAACAGGCGGCCAATTATTACCAGAAAGCTCTGGTAATTAATCCTCAATTGTGTTCGGTCAATATGATGCTGGGCAGCGTTTTGCAGCAGCAAGGAAAGTTAGATGCAGCAATTACTTGCTATCAAAAAGTGCTGCAATTGCAACCGGGAGATGCCAGCGCTGCTGAGAAACTATCGAGTTTGCTCGCAGAAAAACAGCGGGAAACTACCGACAGCAACTTTATCGAATTAGAAACAGAATCAGGCGAACAGCAACCAGTATCTGTCAACAAAGATGAAGGCTACGGCTTGCAGCCTTCGAGCATCAATTTGCCGCCAGCGCCAACCACGGAGACTTTAAATACTCCGTTTACAAACCCCGCCGAACTTTCCGATCAAGTTACCTCGCTCAATGTTCCAGATAGCGGACAAGTTGCCAATTTTCAAGAAGTAGAACCGTACAATAAACTCGCCGAAAACTTTTTAGTTCAAGGTAAAATTAAAGAGGCGATCGCAGCTTGTCAGCAAGCGCTAAAATTTCGACCGGATTTCATCTACGCTTACGTCACTTTAGGCAATGCCTTGCAAGCAGGAGGCAAAACTGAAGCTGCAATTCGATCGTATTCTCAAGCCCTAGAATTGCAGCCAAATTTTGCGGAAGTGCGCGCCAATATCGGCAGTATGTATTTCAAAATGGGGCGTTTGGAAGAAGCGATCGCCCATTACCAGCAAGCCATCGCCCTGAGTCCCGATTTAGCGGGAGCTCACTGGAATTTAGGGAAAGTATATCACCAACACGGCAACATCGAAGCAGCGATCGCCTGTTTTAAAAGAACATCCGAACTCAACCCGCAGCTAGTCGGTGCAGACTTCCACTTTAACTTAGGTAATCGACTTTTCAGCCAAGGAAAACGCGACGAAGCCATCGAAAGCTACGAAAAAGCGATCGCCATTAAACCGGATTGGGCCGAAGCTTACGGTAACATCGGCAGCGCGCGATCGCAACAAGGCAATCTCGACGCCGCCATCGCTTACTATCAGAAAGCTGTAGCTTTAAAGCCGCATTTAGAAGTTTTGCACTTCAATATAGCCAATTCTTTTTTACAGCAAAACAAGTACGAAGAAGCGATTACTAATTATCAAAACACTCTGAAAATTAAGCCCGACTGGCCGGAAGTTCACGCTAACCTCGGCAGTTGTTTTTCCATGCAGGGGCGGCTGGAAGAAGCTTTAGCCAGCTATCAGCAAGCTTTGACCTTAAAACCGAATTGGGCAGAGGTTTACTGCCGGATGGGACACATTCAGAAACAAGATAAGCCGTTGGAGGCGATCGCCAATTTTGAAAAGGCGATCGAATGCAACTCCAAATATAGCGAAGCCTACCAACAACTGTGCGACTTGCTAAGCCATTCTACCAACCTCGCCGGAGCCCGCAGCGTTGCCGACAAATACTGCGAAAACTGCGGCGAAAATGCCCCAGTCATGTCAGCTACAGCCTACGTCTTTTCCTACCTGCAATCAGGTGTCAGCAAACAGGCAATTCAGAAACTAGAAGAAATCGAAAACCTCTGCTACGAAAAGGTCGAAACCTTTAGCGTAATCGAACTAAAACTGCTCTACGAAATCTTCCTGTTTGCAGTTTCTCACCTGCGAGACAACCGCGAAAAGAATGCCAGTTTCTACAGACTTATTGCCAAAGAATATTACCAAAAAGCTGTCCCTAAGCGCCAGGACATTAACAGAATCAACCTAGCAAATTACCAAACAAAAGAACAGCGTCCTTTAAAAATCGGTTTCCTTTCCAAACACTTCCGCCGCCACTCAGTAGGCTGGTGCAGCGAAGCTTTAATTCGCGAATTAAGCCACATCACCCCCCACGTTCACCTTTACGTCACCGGGAAACTCCACCGAGATGAAGTTACGCAGCGGTTTGAAGACATGGCGGGCAAGTTTTACTGGCCTAAAAAATATCCAAACGGCTTTGCTGACGGCGGTGAAATCTTCGCCGAAGTAGTGCAAGACAACTTGGATGTTTTGATAGACTTAGACTCAATGACAGTGCCAACAAATGTCGAAGTGCTGTATCAATATCCTGCGGGAATTTGCGTTTCTTGGCTGGGATTCGACGCACCCTACATTTCAGATAATCACTACTTTCTGTGCGACGAACACACTCACCCCCCTGGTGTTGAAAAAAATTACTTAGAACAGTTAGTAAGATTGCCTGCTTGTTCGGTAGCAATTGGCGCACTGCAAAGCATTCCTGTGAATAGAGAGGCGATTAGAAATGCTCTGGGAATTGGCTTGGATCAAATGACTTATCTGTGCGTTGCGCCAGGTAGAAAAACCAATCCAGAAATGGTACGAGCTCAAGTTACAATTCTGAAGGAAGTACCAGATAGTGTCTTAATCCGCAAAGGTCAAGGCGACCCCGACGTTATTCACAGCACTTACCGCCAAGAATGCGAAATTCAGGGAGTAGATTTTGCTCGGATTAAGTTTATAGGTCAAACCCGAAGTGAGGAAGAACACCGGGCTATTTATTATGTAGCCGACGTGCTTTTAGATTCGTATCCTTACAACGGCGGGACTCATAATTTAGAGGCTTTGTGGGCGAATTTGCCAGTGGTAACTCGCTCCGGCGACCAATATCTTTCGCGCATGGGTTACGCTTTTCTGAAAAGTGCAAATCTTGATGTTGGTGCGGCGTGGAGTTGGGAGGAATACACGCAGTGGGGAGTTAAGTTTGGCCGTGATGCTGGTTTCAGAAATGCGGTGAAAGAGCATTTATTAAAATCTAAGCAGCCAGAACATCTCGCACCTTTGTGGAATCCTAAAAAGTTGGCTGAGGATATGTATCAGGTGTTTCAAAAACTGTTAGCTAAATAGGTGGGGCATTGGGGATTGGGCATTGGCATAGCAATCCCTCATCACTTGTGAACTCCTTTCTTACTCTCTTCTCTTCCTCTGTGCCCTCTGCGCCCTCTGCGGTTCAATAAAAAAAGAGAGTTCAGGTAGAGAAACGTGGTTTCTGAATATTTGTACGCTACTCACGGTAAAGTTTTGTAACAATATCCATGAAAATGCGTAAAAATTCCGCGCCGAGTCTGATAGATAAATAGCTGATTCATAGTACCGCGATCGCACTAACTTTATGCCAGTTAGTGCGATCGCTTTTTTATGGTGCGAGAATTACGCAAAAGTTAAAGATTGCGTAAGTTTTTTGACAGCAGGTACAAAAACGGTGACACTCATTAGTAAATTTGCTAGGCTTTGACATTATCAAACTCAGCAAAATCATCTACCTTTAGATATATCATGCCCAATATTACCCTCTACGACGCGATTACCAACCTTCCAGCCGGAACGCCTCGCGGCATAGGCACGCCCAGCGGCACTGGCCTTGCTTACGGACAGATACCCTTACCTTCGACAACTCCACCTTTTGTTCCTTCTCTGGCTACGGGTGCGTTTACGCCAAACTCGACGGGCATCAATACTGCCACCATCTACACTCCCAATAGCAGCGCTGGCTATGCGGGTTACAACAATTACAATCCACAATCGCTACTTACTCCGACACCAGCGATACTGCCACCTTTCACCGCCGCCACATTAGACCGCACCGCTGGTTATACGATATCTTTTAATGCAGCAATTCCCACAGAAACTAGCAACCCCAACCGCGCGGGTTTTAGCGTCACAGCTATTAGCAGCGACGGCTTAAACGGTTTAGAATTGGGTTTTAAAAACAATAAAATTTTTGGTCAGTCAGATACTTTTGTCGAAGCTGAAACGGCTACACTTCCGGCGGGATTCGATCTAACTTCAAATAACAATTATGTCTTAAAAGTACAAGGCAGCAATTATGAACTTTTTGTTAATAATTCCCCAACTGCAATCCTCACAGGACCACTGCGTCAAATCAAGTTTAACCCCGCTGCAAGTTCTCCTCCTTTAACTTTCAATCCTTACAGATTGCCGAGTTTCCTATTTTTTGGCGACAATACTGACCAGGGAAGCGCTACATTTCGTTTGGGCAGAATAGCTGTTAATGACTTGCCTGTTGCTACTCCAGACAATGCGATCGCAACTGTCGGGACTCCTAATATTAAAATTAATGTGCTGACAAACGATACTGGTGGCACAAAGGCGCTGAAAGTACAGAGTGTTACTCAACCAACAGGCGGCACTGTTACTGTTGATGACTGGATTTATGCAGGAGGATATTTTACGAATATCGGGGGGCAGCCACGCAACAGAATTGCCCGGTTGTATGGCAGTGACGGTACGGCAGATCCTACTTTTAATCCCAGTGTGGATAGTGCTGTCTGGGGGATCGCGATCGATGCGAACGGCAACGCAGTAGTAGGAGGAGATTTCACGAATATCGGGGGGCTGCCACGCAACAGAATTGCCCGGTTGAACAGTAGCAACGGCACGGCAGATCCTACTTTTAACCCCAATGCGAATGATAGAATCTACGCGATCGCGATCGATGCTAACAACAACCCAGTAGTAGGAGACTTTTTCACCAACATCGGCGGGCAGCCGCGCAACTATATTGCCCGGTTGAACAGCAGCAACGGCACAGCAGATCCTACTTTTAACCCCAATGCGAATAATTTTGTCTATGCGATCGCGATCGATGCTAGTGGCAACTCAGTAGTAGGCGGCCGATTCACCAATATCGGCGGGCAGCCGCGCAACAGAATTGCCCGGTTGAATAGTACCAACGGCACAGCAGATGCTACTTTTAACCCCAATGCCGATAGTTATGTCGAGGGCATCGCGATCGATGCTAACAACAACCTAGTTGCAGGTGGCAATTTCACCAATATCGGCGGGCAGCCGCGCAACTATATTGCCCGGTTGAACAGCAACGACGGCACGGCAGATGTTACTTTCAACCCCAATGCGGATAATGCTGTCTATGAGATCGCGATCGATGCTAACAACAACCCAGTAGTAGTCGGCCCATTCACCAATATCGGCGGGCAGCCGCGCAACTATATTGCCCGGTTGAACACCAGCACTGGGTTGGCAGATCCTACTTTTAACCCCAATGCGGATAATCTAGTCGTAGCGATCGCGATCGATGCTAACAACAACCCAGTAGTAGGCGGCCAATTCACCAATATCGGCGGGCAGCCGCGCAACTATATTGCCCGGTTGAACACCAGCACTGGGTTGGCAGATCCTGCTTTTAACCCCAATGCGGACAATACAGTCAGGGCGATCGCGATCGACCCCAAACGCAGCGTCGTCTATACTCCTAACCCCACTTTCAACGGCCTCGACACCTTCTCCTACACAACTACCGACGGTTACAGTACCTCAACAGCACAAGTCAGCGTCCTAGTCAACGATTCCCCAGTCTTAGACAATGCCGGCACGCCTAATTTAACCGCCATTAATATCAACGAAACCAACAACAGCGGCACATTAATATCAGCGATTATCGGCACTCAAATTACTGATCCCAACGACGCCATTTCCCCTCGTCCAAGAGGCATCGCCCTCACCAATTTAGATACGACCAATGGCAGTTGGCAGTATACCACAGACGGTACAACATGGAACAATATTACTACCATTCCTACGGCTACAACTGCACTGTTGTTAGCAGCCGACGCGACAACTCGCCTCCGCTTCGTTCCCAATACCGACTACACCGGAACAGTTACTGACGGCATTACCTTCAATGCTTGGGATAGAATCACCGGCACTAACGGCGGCACGGCAGATGTGACAGGGGATTTAGAAACTAATGGCGTTTCTAGTCCTTTTAGTACAGCCAGCGAAACAGCCAGCATTACAGTTAGTCCATTACCTGTTATTACTAATATCACATCCGATCAGGCAGATGGAACCTACGCGATCGGTGCAACAATTCCCATTACCCTCACGTTCAGTCAACCAGTTACTGTTACAGGTACGCCGCAGCTTACTTTAGCCACAGGCGGTACAGGTACTGTCATTAATTATGCCAGTGGCAGCGGCAGCAATACTCTGACATTTAATTACACAGTAACAGCCGGCAATAGCAGTCTCGACTTAGACTATACCTCGACAACTGCTTTATCTCTCAACGGCGGTACTATTAAGAATGCTACCAATGCTGATGCTGTCTTGACTTTGCCGAATCCGGGTGCAGCTAATTCCTTGGGTCAAAATAAGGCAATAGTAATTGATGGGATCGCCCCAACTGTCAATCCGACGACTATTGCTGATATTACGGTGGCGGGGGGAACCACTCAAGCTTTTACTGTTACTTTTAACGATAATAGTGCGATCGATGTTACAAATCTAGACAGTTCTGACTTTTTAATCAATTGGTCGGGCGGTGGTATTCCTGTTAACTTTGTCAGTGTTGATACTAATACTAATGGCTTGGCGCGGACAGCTACTTATTCATTTACTCCGCCTGGGGGAAGTTGGGATATTGCAGATAATAACCCAACTTACAGTATTAATCTGCAAGGTAATCAAGTTAAAGATACTGCTGGGAATCCTGTAGCTGCTACGAGTTTAGGAACTTTCAGCGTTAATATTACCGCGCCAACTCCAACTCCGACGCCCACTCCGACTCCGATTCCGACTCCGATTCCAACGGAAACTCCGACTCCAACGCCCACTCCCACGGAAACTCCGACTCCGACTCCGACTCCGACTCCAACGGAAACGCCGACTCCGACTCCAACGGGAACCCCGACTCCGACTCCAACGGGAACCCCGACTCCGACTCCAACGGGAACCCCGACTCCGACTCCAACGGGAACCCCGACTCCGACTCCAACGGGAACCCCGACTCCGACTCCAACGGGAACCCCGACTCCGACTCCAACGGGAACCCCGAC
>NZ_JAUBQH010000021.1:0-95018 GCF_036701145.1 Microcoleus sp. Pol17C6 | reverse complement strand
GCGATGGGTTTTTGGGTTTGCAGGTGCCACAGTTTGATGGTGTTGTCACTGCTTGCAGAAGCCAAAGTTTTGCCATCGGGACTAAAGGCGACCCTTGTGACATAACTGCTATGCCCGGTGAGGGTAGCGATGGGTTTTTGGCTTTGCAGGTTCCACAGTTTGATGGTGTTGTCATAGCTTGCAGAAGCCAATGTCTTGCCATCTGGACTAACGGCGACGCTAATGACCACATTGTTATGCCCTTCCAAATGATTGCGCTCTTTTACTGCGGACACTGCTTGTTGCAGCGCAGCTATCACTCGTCCTCTAATATGTTTTGTCGTCTCGGCTGAAGCATCTAGTTGTTTGAATGCTTGCCCTGCCTTTAATGCTTCCAACAGTGCTTGGAATGTCTTTCCTGAACGAAATGATTCATTAGAAAAAGCAGTTTCCTGGATGACATTTGCTAAATTCTGGGCTTGAGTGACTTTATACGTGGCCAATTGCTGTGCTTTAATTAGCGTCTGATTCGCTTGAGTCAAAATTTTATTCGCTTGTCTCTGTGCTTCTAACTCTCGTTCAACTTCCCGCTGTTGTACTTCCCGACTGGCATTTAAAAACTGATAATCTAAATCGCTCAAACTTTTATCTACTGCCCAAGTTTGAGCATCTTGCAAGGCTTGACCCCGCAACAGTCGCGATTCATCTTGGCAATCAGAATCTATCCAAGCTTTAAAACTTTCGCTGTAAGGGCGGAGTTCCGCTAATTGTTTTTCCACCCAATCAAGGTTAAAAACCGATTGATAAATCGGGTTATAAACTTTAAGTTTGCCAGACTGCTTAACCACTAACCCGGTTAATCGCAGTTCCATTTGTTCGGGAGTGTCATGCGCCGCTATTTCACGGTGCTGCAAAATTTGCTGATACAGTCCCAGCAACCGACTGGCACGCTGTTCGCTGCGTAAAATGCGATCTCGAATCGTCTTTAAATGCTCTGGTTCATCCTGTCCTTCCCAATTATTAATCACCTTTTCTCGAACTAAATCTCCCACCCACTCAGCAGGATTTTGGATCGAGGCAGAGCTGGCGTGATTGAGAAGTAATTTACAAATTTTTTGTGTTAAAAATGGCTGTCCGCCCGTCCAATATAATACTGCTTCTAACAAAGCTTCAGAATTTTCCCCTTGAGTTTCTAACCCCACGACCAAAGGTTGAACTTCTGCTAATTGAAACCCCGTTAACTCTATCCCTCGACCAATATTAAAAGGAGTGCGTCGCTTGTCTTGAATTAAATCTGAGGGAGTAGCTACCCCTAACATTGTAAATGTTAATCGACGATAGTCGGGTTGATCAGCTCTATTATTATAGCAATCACGAATCACAGCAAAAAAATCTTCTATTTTAAAATTTAAGCTGATTAAGCTGTCCGACTCATCGACAAAAATTACTATATTTTCTGAGATATGCTTGAGCAATACTTCTTCAATAAATTTACTAAATCGTTTAACATTCGATAGTAACCTATTCTGCTCCCACCATTCATCTAAATCAAAAACGTCATACAAATCTAAGCGGCTGACTATGCTATCAATCACGCCTGCATACCACTCTTCTGGTGTAATATCTGAGGTTCCTATTTCTGTGATATCAATACTACTACAGGCGATTCCCTCTGCTTGTAACCGCTGCATTGTCCGCACTCGTAGGGATGATTTTCCCATTTGTCGGGAATTAAGAACATAGCAAAATTCTCCGGCTTTTAAAGCTTGATAAAGTTCTTCATCCGCCTTTCTCGTGACATAACTTGGGGCGTTTGCAGGCAGGCTACCCCCAACTTGATATTGATAATCTTTCATAGGTCATTGTTAATTTATAGGTGGAAATCAGAGAATCAAACAATCAATTTGTACAGTCGTACAGCTTCAGGAATTCCCTTTAACTGTTGCATACCTAAGTCAATCACCTTTAAAGGTGAGTGGGTTTTAACGACTTGATAAACTGTGTCAGAAATACAGATTCCTCCTGGCTCTGCTTTCCCTTCTAAACGAGCTGCTAAATTTACACCAGCCCCCCTGATATCATTATTAAGAAAGAAGATTTCCCCCAAGTGAATACCAATCCGGTGTTGCAGGACATGACTAGCAGGTAAGGTTGTAGCAGCTTCGGCGAAATTTCGTTGTATTTCTAGCGCACAGGCTACTGCTTTTACGGCACTTTCTGGAAAGAAAATTAATAAACCATCGCCCATTTCTTTAAGGACTTTGCCTTGATGTTTAGCGCAGATGCCTCGGATGATGTTGAAATCTCGATTCACTAATTCTAGTGTCAGCTTTTGGTTGGCAACTGATAAAGCGGTGGAATTAACAACATCCGAGAAAATTATAGTTCCTAAATTACTCTCTAGGTTCAAACTTGATTGGTTATTCGTTTGTTGCCCAGCAGTCATCTTTACTTGGGCAGAGGCTAGGCGATGGCGAAAATATTGACGATACAAACCACACAATGGCATGACAGCATTTCCCTGAAATTTGATCAACCCCATGCTTCGCAATTTAAAAGCGTCTCCGGTATTAATTTCTACAGGTTGCTCGCTGTTAATAACTTGTCTAATTGTTGCTGCTAGTTGTGCATCTTGTTCCAAGTTAACTAAATGCCGTCGTAAATGATCGTAGTAAGGGCTTTCTTCAGTAGGAGCGAGTTTTAGCAAGCTATCTAAGCTAATTCTCCCCCTGGCAATTTGGTAAAGAGCAGCTCGCACTAAATAAGGATGACCGCCTACCATTTCCATCAGGTCACAAATCTCTTGATGTGACCAATTTAATTGGTGTCGATTCACTAAGTCTGTTACCTGTCTCTGATTGAGTTCAGGTAATTCTATGGGCAATCCCACGTTAAATGGCGACTGATTAATATTGAGAGGAATATAAACTTCTTGAGAGTGAGAAATGACTAACCTCAGCTTTTTCCAAATTTCCTCATTTTTCCCCCGTTCGTGCCAAGCTCGTAATAATCCAAAGAAGTCGGTGGCTATTTCGGAATGCTCAAAAATGCGATCGACTTCATCTAACCCTAAAATAAGAGGCCGCTCGCTGTCAGATAATAGATAGCGTTGGAAATACTTCGTGCTTTTATTTTTACTGCCGAGAACGCCTTTCCAATATTCTCCTAACCTATCTTCTAAATTTAATTCATTGGTAATCTCACCACAAAACCACTGCAACAACTCATCAAGATTGGTGAGAAAACTGCCATCAGCCGATTGAAAGTTTAAATAAGCTGTTTGATATCCCTGTTCCTTGGCGTGGTATAAAACTCGCTGTAATAAGGAAGTTTTTCCCATTTGCCGGGGGGCTTTGATTCGGATTAAAGCTCCGGGTTTGACAATGGTTTGGTAGCACTCCGATTCAATGGGAGGACGATCGATATATAGGGGTGAATCTAAACTAACAGAACCTTCGGGGTTATCTAAGTTGAGAAGAGAAACCGGAGGTGGGGCGATCGATCGCGCATTTTCCAGCACAGGCGACGACTCCTCAACGATATCGCTAACAGAAGCATCGCCCGATCGCTCTATTGCATCCAACTCAGAAAAATCCGACTTTTTCTTTAATACCGGAGTCAGCTCTTCTGGAATATCTGCCATGCTGATGCTAACGCAACCCAACTTGTAGGCAAATTCGATCGACTCCCCCGCCGCCAACGTATCGTAAAAACCTACAGCAAATTCTCGTGCGGCCTTATCTCCCACCGCTTGGTTCATGCCGATCACATAGGGAATGTGACGTGCGATCGCCTCAGCTTGCACTTCTGAATAGCAAGCGTTGAGTATTACGCACTCCACGTACTCCTTAAACGCCTCAAACAAAGCTGCCAAAGCTTTGGCATTTACTAGCTTAATCTGCCCCATGTCATCTTCTAGGGCTAAACCCCCTTCTCCTGCACCATGCCCGGAGAAATGCACAATCTCTGGTTTATAGTCTAATACGGCTCGCTGCATTTCTCTTGGCGTCACCGCCCACTGTTGCTCCAGTTGAAACTTGTCACGCTTTTTAGAACGTTGCAATCCCTCTGCAATTTCCTTCGCCTCTTCACCTAAGCGCAGGGGAGTGGAGTTTTTCGGGTTGGCTGCCAAAAACAGGATAGTTTTTTTCTTTCGAGTAGAAATACTCATCAATGGAACCTTCACGCTTAGGAGATACAGGAGCTTAACGACACTACCTCAGTCAGGGCGAGATATTTCTTGCCTTTACGGTATTTAAGCACAAACATATTTATTTGTGTTGGTAAGTCAATTGGCAGAAAGGATCATCCTGAGTCAGGCATAACCAATCGAAAAGGCGATCGCTACTCTCAACTAATCATTTGAGATCCGTATTCAAGAAGTGCGATCGGCTTCCCCTTTTGCAGTCCTATTTCATAAATATCGAGATTTTTTATATTTTTATTTTCATGCCAAATCCAGAATTTTTTGATGATTATTATTGCCTAAATTAGTACATAAAATCTTCTATACTTCCGCATTTGTTTAATCCACGCACTCCGAAAAAAAAACGGGTTTTTTATCAAATCTGTGGATAACAACAATGATTTATTTTAGTTTACTTAAACAATCATTCAATTCCCCTACCAACCATTCTTTCTCAGCTTGCG
The DNA here is from genome assembly GCF_036701145.1 of Microcoleus sp. Pol17C6. Lineage (NCBI taxonomy): Bacteria > Bacillati > Cyanobacteriota > Cyanophyceae > Oscillatoriales > Microcoleaceae > Microcoleus > Microcoleus sp. Pol17C6. The sequence continues at coordinate 90,389 of NZ_JAUBQH010000021.1, read as the reverse complement.
GCAAAAATAAGCCAAAACAATAGTTACGCGACTTGGCGCGAATCCCGCAAAAAGTCATCGATTTTTTGAGCAATGGCAGATGAATTCCCCTCAACTTTACCCGCTGGATATCTTGAGGACGGATTTGAATTGGTCTAGTGAATTGACGATAATCAGTCCGACACAACCACATCAAAGCATAAAATAGGGTAAATGTTGTTATAGCCAGGATTGATATATTGAAAAATAGCCCAGATAATCTCTGTAGCCAGTCGCTTGTAGTGTATTCACAATACAAGCTAGATAGAACAAATCCCAGAATCAAAGAGAATGGAAGTAAAAATTTATAACTCAGATGAATGAACTGGAAAAACCACTTGAGTTTGCTAGGTGAACGATCGGGGTGTATCTTGATTAATAACCACCGTTTAGCGTCAATTAAAGTAATTCGGGATTGGGGCGATCGCTTAAACATTTTGTCGGGATTATTCCCGCTTGGCTGTTCCCCTCGCAGCGCTGACAAAGCATCTTTTGCTGAGTTAAATCGATCTTCAATTGCGGGTTCAATTATCTTCTCTAACCAGTCGGCAAACTCTGTAGAAATAGAGACGATCTCGCGGAATTTTACCTTCAGCTTTTCTCTGGGTAAATCCGATGGAAATTGCTGGGTTAACAAGAAAAGCAGCGTCGTTCCTAATCCATACAAATCTGTTGACAATACAGCTTTTCCTCTAAATTGTTCTGGTGCCATGTAACCGTAGGTTCCGACAACGGTGCTGCCTCCAGTAACGGTATGATGGTAAGTATTTTGAACTGCGCCAAAATCAACTAGGAAGACTCGCCCATTTTTTTGCAGAATTATATTTTGAGGCTTGATATCTCGGTGGATAGTAGCAGGTAACAGCGATTGCCGGTAAGTTAGAATTTCTAGCAATTGATAGGCGATATGACGCACTTGCGCTTCATTTGGTTTCCAGCCATTTTCTATCCACTGTGCGAGAGACTTTCCCGGTGCGAATTGTTGGGCGATATAAAAACAACGATCTTGAGAAGTATCAACTTGAAAGTAGTCAATGTAGTGAGGAATTCCCGGATGATTCAATCCCGATAAAGTTTTTGCTTCTCGTTCAAATAACTCGATTTTCTTTCATTCAGTTGTCAGACGCAGGGATAAAGCTTTGAGTGCAACTTTTTGATTGCTATTTAAATCTACAGCAGCATAGGTGATTCCAACTCCGCCCTGTCCTAATTTGCCGAGAATGCGATATCTTTCAGCGTAAGGATTCAGGTCTAAAAACTTGCGGCTCCAACGCTTGTCTGGCAAGGGTTGTAGGGCAAAATAAGGGTTTTTGCCTTTCGTGGTTGATTGTCAATAAAGGACGAAAAACTGTCATTTTTTGTCTTTTATTGAGAATAGAGATTTATTTAGCATCAAGCTCCAGATCTAAAGTCTTTGCCCAGCAAGGAGTTCAGTGACCTGAATCCTTACCTTTCAGCAATGATTTTTTCCGATTGTTGTAGTGTTTTCATATTTTTGTGCCTGAGTTGATTGTGGATGATTAGTAGGTTGCACCGCGAGATATGAGTATTTTGGCTGCTGCTTCTCCGTCGGGGTTCCAGTTGATTTCTGCTATCTTTAGGGGCGTGTCACCATAGCAGTTTGTAGCGTTGATTGTTGCACCTTTCGCAATTAGTAATTTTAAGATTTCTACAGTGCCATAATGTGCGGCTTTGTGCAGGGGAGTTGTGTCACACTTATCTCTATTATTAACATCTGCACCGTTTTTAATTAGCAGTGCAGCAATATCATTGTGTCCGATCGCGATCGCTTGATACAACGGAGTTTGACCGTTCTCCTTTCTAACGTTAACCCTTGCGCCATTAGCAATTAGCAGTTCAGCGATATCTTGAGAGCCTTGAGCAACAGCAAGATGCAGGGGAGTTTGAAGCAAGTTATTTTTGCTATTAACGAATGCACCTTTGGCAATGAGTTGTTTGGCTACATCCTCAAGTTTGAAATCTAGAGCGATATGCAGTAAAGTTCTGCCTTCTTTGTCTTCACTATTAACATCTGGGTTTTTACTAATTAGCAGCGCCACTGCATCCTGAAGTTTCAGGTCTACGGCGATATCCAGTGGAGTTTTTCTTTGATTATCCTGGATATTAATTTCTGCACCTTTAGCAATCAGCAATTTTAAGATTTCTACAGTGCCATAATGTGCGGTTTTGTGCAGTGGAGTTGTGCCAGATCCATCTATATTATTGACATCTGTACCGTTGTTAATTAGCAGTGCAGCAATCTCATTGTGTCCGATCGCGATCGCTCGATACAATGGAGTTTGACCGTTCGCATTTCTAGCGTTAACCCTTGCGCCATTAGCAATTAGCAGTTCAGCGATATTTTGATAGCCTCGCTCGACAGCAAGATGCAGGGGAGTTCTTTTTTCACTATCCAGAATCGCCACATTTGCACCGTCTTTAATTAGCTGTTGTACCAACTCCTTAAAACCTATTTTGGCTGCATTATGTAATAAAGCTGTACTCTTGCCATTTCGGGCATTGTCTTCTTTGATGTTAATTTTTGCGCCTGCGGCGAGTAGTATCTTTGCGATCGCCTTCGATCGCGCCGTATGTAGAGGAGTCAAGCCATTTTTGTTTTTGGCATTGACATCCGCACCTTTAGCAATCAGCAACTTGGCCATTTCAGGCGATCGGGCAAAGAACAGAGGAGTTCTATTAAAATATTGACTTCCTGTCCGGGCGTTAATATCTGCACCTTTAGCAATTAGCGTCTGTGCCACTTTTATGTGATCGAACATAGCAGCGATGTGTAATGGGGTACCGCCATGTGTACCCTTAGCGTTGACATCTGCACCTTTGGCAATTAACAATTCTGCCACCTCTTTTGAGCCAGCAAAGTGTAGTAAATTCTGACTGCCTATCCTGCTATTGGCACTAATACCAAGATCCAGATAATGCCTAATAGTGTTAGTATCTCCCTGGCTGGCAGCCTCGACAACTGCATCGGGTGTAAATCCAATCCGGTTGAGGATGGGATATTTAAAGTGATTAAAAACAGCAACAGTAGCAATAGCAGCAATTCCTATTTTGAGGCGCTTTTTCCATTGCGTCGGATTGGATTTAACGTTAACTCTTCGAGGATTGTGAAGAGATTCAAGCGCTTCTTGTGCCGATTCAAAGCGGTTTTCTAAATCTGGCGCGATCGCTTTTTCTAACCAATCGGCAAATGCTGAAGAAATCTGAATTTGAGAGCGAAAATCTTTCTCTAGTATATTTGTTGGTAATTCGGCGGGGGAACGGTGGGTTAGTAAATACAACAATGTCGCTCCTAAACCATATAAATCTGTTGCAGGTACGGCTTGTCCGAGACATTGTTCTGGAGCCATATAACCATAGGTTCCAACTACGGTACTTCCTCGCATTAAAGTATTGTAATAAGTGTTTTGCACTGCTCCAAAATCTACTAAGCAGACTGCCCAGTCTTTTTCTTTGTGGGAATCGATCGGCGATTTGAAAACAATATTTTCTGGTTTAATATCCCGGTGGATCACAGGTGGTGTCTGTGAATGGAGATAAACTAAAATCTCCAAAATTTGTGTTGCAATGCGTTGAATTTCAGGTTCACTAGCGTGCCAGCCATTTTCGACTAAACTCGCTAGAGATTGCCCTTGGGCCAGTTCTTGTACTATATAAAAACAACGGTTATCGGGAGTATCGACATAAAAATAATCCAAATAACGCGGAATTCCCGGATGATTCAATTTTGATAAAACATTGGCTTCTCGTTCAAAGAGTTCCAGGACTTTCCAGTCATTCATCTTCTGTAAAGACAAAGCTTTGAGTGCGACTCGCTGGTGTGTTTGGAGGTCAACGGCTTCATAAGTTGTGCTACTACCGCCTTCTCCGAGTAGCTTTTTAATTTGATAGTGTTTGACTAAGTTATGGGGAATTTGTTCAACAATATCCATAGCATTATCCTGGGTTCATGAGTACCAACAAACATTTTATACTTGGGTTTTAAAAACCCAAATTTTGAAAAATTTCTGCAATGTAAATTGAGTGTTTGAGTATATTTCAAACAAGTCAATAGAAAAGTCAATGACGGACTCTGTATATTTGCTTAAATTTCAATTACCGTATTTCTATGGAGAGCTTACCCAGAATTTTGGAGTGTCATATCACCTTTGGCGAAAATTTGCGTACGGGATATTGATCGTAATCGAGCCGATAATCATAGCCGACGCGATCGTAAATGCCTGCAAGCAATTCCGGCAAATTAACAATAGGTTCTACATCTTCTTCGCGCAAAGGAAGTTGTCGGTCTTTTTGAGATGCTAGCCAACGTTCGTAGGCTTCTCTATCGCCACTTTCTCTCTCAGCGCCCTCTGCGTCCTCTGCGGTTAATCCAAAAAAGTAGTGATTTTGGATACAATTCCCGACTCAACAGTCGCTCGCACTCCTCAATTTTCGATGCGGATCTAAAATTCACCTAAAGTTCGACGCCCTTTGGCAAAACCCTTCCTAAGATAGAAGTTGGGGGACGATCGGTCTTTTAGCCGATTCAGGAGCAAGAGTCAAGGACTCCATCGAACCCAAATCCAGAGCAGCAAGACAGGGAGGACATCAAAATCATGGTAAACGCGCCGACAGGGGAAGCCCGACTGGGCCCGATGGATCAGGTGCAAGCCTTAGACCGCGATTGCACAACCCTATCTCGTCACGTACTCCAGCAACTTCACAGCTTTTCAGCAGATGCTCAAGATCTCAGCGCCCTGATGAATCGCATCGGACTAGCTGCCAAGCTGATCGCAAGGCGGCTCAGCAGAGCCGGATTAATGGCAGATGCCTTGGGGTTTACAGGGGCTACGAACGTGCAGGGAGAATCCGTCAAAAAGATGGATATCTATGCCAATGAAGTGTTTATCTCGGTATTCCAGCAAAGCGGACTTGTCTGCCGCTTGGCTTCGGAGGAAATGGAAAAACCCTACTACATTCCCGAAAACTGTCCGATCGGACGCTACAGTCTGCTCTACGACCCCATAGACGGTTCTTCCAATCTTGACATCAATCTCAATGTCGGCTCAATATTCAGCATCCGCAAGCAAGAGGGGGACGATGAAGACGGTTCTGCTTCAGACTTGCTGCAACATGGACACAAACAAATTGCCGCTGGTTATGTGCTCTACGGCCCGAGTACCATGCTGGTTTATTCGATCGGTCAGGGTGTTCATTCCTTTACCCTCGACCCCAGTTTGGGCGAGTTTATTCTAGCTAACGAAAACATTAAGGTTCCTGATCGCGGCCCGATTTACAGCGTTAATGAAGGCAACTTCTGGCAGTGGGAGGAATCTTTGAGAGACTACATTCGCTATGTACACCGCAGCGAAGGCTACAGCGCCCGGTACGGCGGGGCTTTGGTGGGAGATTTCCACCGGATTTTATTCCAGGGAGGCGTCTTTTTGTACCCCGGAACGGTGAAAAACCCCGAGGGCAAATTGCGTTTGCTCTACGAATCGGCTCCTTTGGCGTTTTTGATGGAGCAAGCCGGCGGGCGCGCCAGTACGGGCATTCAAGACATCTTAGACGTTGTGCCGACCAAACTGCACGAGCGATCGCCCTTGATTATCGGCAGTAAAGAAAATGTAGCGATGGTGGAGTCTTTTATTCAAGATCGATCGCGCAATCCTAGAACAGTCCAACAGTGAAGGAAGTTCGGCAACGGATTATGCAACGGATGTAACGGATGTAACGGATGTAAGGAACAAGGAAGAAGAAAGAAGAAAGAAGGAAGGAAGAGGGAAGAAGGAAGAGGGTTTTAACTTATAACTTTCGACTCCCAATTACCAATTCCCCATTGCCAATTTTGACTTTTCAATTCCCGATTTCCAAGTCCCAATTAACAGCTATCAAATTGTAGGAGTTACAGTAATGACAGCAACACCAATGAATCACCTGTTAGAAATCAAAGAAATTGGCCAAAGTATCTGGATGGACAATTTGACTCGCGATCTGATCGAGTCCGGCGAACTCAAACAGATGATTGAAAGTAGGGGACTGCGGGGGATTACATCCAATCCAGCTATTTTTGAGAAAGCGATCGCGGGTAATGTGATTTACGACGCGGATATCGAAGCGGGCATCCGGGCGGGTAAATCTGTAATGGAGATTTACGAATCTCTGGTATTTGAAGATATCCGCAACGCTTGCGACATCTTCGCCCCAGTTTACGCAGAGTCGAAGGGTTTGGACGGTTACATTAGCATTGAAGTGCCACCGACGATCGCCAACGATACAGAAAGTACGATTACCGAAGCCCTGCGCTATTACCAAGCCCTCGGCAAAGAAAACGTGATGATTAAGATTCCGGGAACCGCTGAAGGTTTGCCCGCAGTCGAGCGAGTCATCAGCGAAGGCATTAACGTTAACGTGACTTTGCTGTTCTCGGTTGACAGCTACGTCGAAACCTTCTGGGCTTACATTCGCGGTTTAGAAGCACGGGTGGCTAAAGGTTTGGATGTGAGCAATATTGCTTCTGTTGCCAGTTTCTTCTTGAGCCGGATCGACATCAATGTCGATGGCAAGATTGACGAGAAACTCAAAAATGTCACAGATATTTCCACAAAAGCTAAACTGGAAGCAGTGAAGGGGAAAATTGCGATCGCCAATGCGAAGATAGCTTACCAGAAGTATAAAGAGATCGTAGCGAGCGATCGCTGGCAAGCTTTAGCAGCCAAAGGAGCGAAAGTGCAGCGATTGCTGTGGGCTTCCACCAGCACCAAAAACCCCAACTACAGCGATGTCATGTACGTCGATGAACTAATCGGCCCCGACACCGTTAACACTTTGCCACCGAACACCGTTGAAGCTTGTTTCGACCACTGCGATGTCGCACCCCGGATTGAGAACAACGTTGAAGAAGCTTACACCCTGATCGAAAGTCTCAAAGATCCCGACATAGACATCAACTTGGACCAAGTGATGGCAGACTTGCTCATCGACGGGATTGAGAAATTCGTCAATCCGTTCCAATCCCTGATGGATTCCTTGCAAGAGAAAGTCCAGAAGTTGTCGCCCGTCGCTTAGGCAGATATCTGTATCCTGAAAGGCAGAAGCATTTAGGAATCGGAGTAGATAATTATTTGGGTTCTTAAAGGCTGAGTTTTAAATCCTCTCTAGGAATTTTGAGATTAATGGGTGTCAGGGTTCCTAGAGAGCAAAATCATCTGCCTCCTCTAGCAGTATTAAGAATCGATTAACTCTCTCACCCAGCAACTAGCAGAAATGACCGCAAACTATCATGGTGTCTTGGCAGGGTTAACATCACTAGAACAAGGAAAATAAATAATGGTAACGCTACTTGAAAATCCACTGCGGGTCGGTTTGCGAAAAGAACGGGTGCCGGAACCACAAATTCTGGTAATCTTCGGAGCTTCTGGGGATCTCACCCAGCGCAAACTGGTACCTGCAATTTATCAGATGAAGCGCGATCGGCGCTTGCCACCGGAAACTACCGTCGTGGGAGTAGCCCGCCGGCCTTGGAGTCACGATTACTTCCGAGAGCAAATGCGCGAAGGCATTGAAGAATTTGGCGGCGGCATTGGCAATGAAGAATTTTGGCAAGATTTCGCTAAAGGTTTGTACTACTGTCCCGGCGACATTGATAACCCCGAAAGCTATCAAAAACTCAAAGCTTTCTTAGCAGAAATCGACGAAGAAAGGAGAACTCGCGGCAATCACATATTTTATCTATCAGTTTCCCCGAACTTTTTCCCAGAAGCAATTAGGCAACTGGGCGATGCTCAAATGCTGGTAGATCCAGTAAAACACCGCTTGGTAATTGAAAAACCCTTCGGTCGCGACTTGAGCTCGGCAAAAGCTCTCAACCGAGTCGTGCAGAAGGTTTGCCAAGAACAGCAAGTTTACCGTATAGACCATTATTTGGGTAAAGAAACTGTTCAGAATTTAATGGTGTTCCGGTTTGCTAACGCGATTTTTGAACCGCTGTGGAATCGGCAATTTGTCGATCACGTACAAATTACAGTTGCAGAAACAGTAGGCGTAGAAGACCGGGCTGGTTACTACGAATCCTCTGGGGCGTTGCGGGATATGCTGCAAAACCACTTGATGCAGATTTTCTGTCTGACGGCGATGGAACCGCCGAACTCGCTCGACGCTGACAGCATCCGCACCGAAAAGATGAAAGTTCTGCAAGCAACTCGCTTGGCAGATTTGAATAACTTGGAGTTCTCAGCGATTCGGGGTCAATATTCCGCAGGTTGGATGAAGGGCAAACCGGTGCCGGGGTATCACGATGAACCGGGGGTTGCTGCCAACTCGACAACGCCGACTTTTGTGGCGATGAAGTTTATGATTGACAACTGGCGCTGGCAGGGAGTGCCTTTCTACCTGCGAACCGGCAAGCGGTTGCCGAAAAAAGTTAGCGAAATTGCGATTCAGTTCCGCGAAGTTCCGCTGCTAATCTTTCAGTCTGCGGCCCAACAAACTACTCCTAACGTTTTGACTATGCGCGTGCATCCCAACGAGGGGATTTCGCTGAGGTTTGAGGCGAAAATGCCGGGGCCGGATTTGCGGACGCGGACGGTGGATATGGATTTCAGTTACGGTTCTTCCTTTGGGGTGACATCTTCGGATGCTTACGATCGCCTGTTAATTGATTGTATGCTGGGCGACCAAACTTTGTTTACCCGTTCTGATGAAGTGGAAGAAGCTTGGCGGGTGGTAACGCCGGCGCTGATGGATTGGGAATCGTCCAACGAACAGGAGTTGGTTCCTAAATACGAAGCGGGTACTTGGGAACCGGCGGAAGCAGAACTGCTAATTAACAGAGACGGCCGCAAGTGGCGCAGACTTTAAGAGTCATTAGTCAGCAGTCTTTAGTTTATTGGTCAGGATTAGCCATTATTGATTAGCTAAAAACCAATGACTAAGAACCAATGACTAATGACTAATAACAAATAACAAAGGAGAAAAGATTTATGACGATGACACCGATGAAAGCTCCGCCTCTGGTTTCGCTGCAAAATCCTAAAGATGTGTCGATCGACCAAATAGAAGCCGAATTGAGTCAAATTTGGGAAAGTTACAGAGAATCTGGTTCAAAGGGCGATTCTCCGATCGCTAGTAGGGCAACAACTTTTACTTTTGTAGTCTACGAACCCGAAGAAACTCAGCGGTTATTGGCGGATCTGGGGTTTTACGACGGGCCAGTGGACGGTATTACCGGGCCGATGACGGCATCTAGCATCAGGGCAGCTCAAAAAGCTTACGGGCTGCCGAGAACTGGCAAACCTAACGCTGAATTGCTGGCGACTTTGCGGGAAGAAGTGGCTCGCAAAAATTCAAAAGGCGAGGAGATGGGATCGAGTGGTTTGGGTTCCGGGGGATCGGGCGTGGCTGACGCGATCGTGGCTGCCAATCCCTGCCGGATTATTGCTCTGTGTCCGACGGCGGGGGAAGATACAGGCGTGCAGGCTCAAGTGGCTGCTTATTGTCCGGTTCACAAGCGCACCACTGGCAATCTAATCTGCTGCGAGTATATTACGCTCCGGGGTACGGAAGCGGCGCTGGAACGGGTGAGCGGCATCGTGACGGCGCTGACGATCCCCGATTTGCCGACGCTGCTGTGGTGGAAGGCGAACCCGGATGCCGATCGAGGTTTGTTCCAGCGGCTGGCGGCAATTAGCAGTTCTGTGATTGTTGACTCTAGCAGCTTTGCCGAGTGTGAAGCGGAATTGCTGTTGATGCAAAGTCTGATCGAGGAGGGAATTCCGATCGCGGATCTGAATTGGCGCCGGCTGGCTGCGTGGCAGGAGTTGGCTGCTGAGGCTTTTGACGCCCCGGAACGTCGCGCTGCGATTCGGGAAATCGATCGGGTGACGATCGATTACGAACAGGACAATTCTACTCAAGCGCTGATGTATTTGGGTTGGCTGGCGAGCCGGCTTCAGTGGCGTCCTGTTGCTTTCAAACAGGAAGAGGGCGATTACCAAATCAAGCGAATTAAATTCGCGGGGCCCGACGAACGGGTTGTAGAAGCGGAGTTGGCTGCTATTCCTACTGCTGATACGGGCGATGTCCCGGGCGATTTGATTGCTCTGCGTTTGAGTTCTACGAACGAGAAGGCTGACTGCGGTACGGTTCTGTGTTCGGAAGTGGGCGGCTGTATGCGGATGGAAACGAAGGGTGGCGCTCAAACCGATCGGTTTAACCAGGTGAGTCCTCTGTTCGATCAGGTGACGGAACAGTTGCTGGGCCAACACTTGCTGAGTTGGGGCCGGGACGTGCTTTACGAAGAAAGTTTGGCAGTGACGGCTCAAATGCTGAAGTTACCTAAGCGGTAAAAAGAAGTTCGGCAACGGATTGTGTACCGGATGTAACGGATGTAACGGATGGATGGAATCAGGAGCAAGGAGAAAAAAATAAGCAAGACGGATTGAGTTAATATTCAGTGGGGCAGGCAATGTCTGCCCTACTTTTATTCTTCTCTTTTCTTCCTACCCTTCGGGAACGGCTTCGCCGAACGCGCTCTTGGCGTCTTCGCGGTTCGTTAAATAGTTATTATTTGAGCGGTTTGAGAGCAATACTCATAACTTTATCAACTGTCTATTTTTATGAGAAAAGATTGCCTAAATCTTTTATTGATACAGAAACCGCAGATGCAAGGCAGATTAACACAGATAAACGCAGATAATTTCCTGATTGGAAAGCGACTTGGGCAATCTTATCTATTATTTATTTTAACTAACTAGAACTATGGCTTTAGTAATTGCTGGCGAACGCAGCGGTGCGGGAAAGACGACTGTGACGATCGCCCTTTTAGCTTATTTAATCCGTCGCGGCTTGAATGTTCAATCTTTTAAGGTAGGCCCGGATTACATCGATCCGATGTTTCATGCTTTTGTCACGGGTCGCCCCTGTCGGAATTTAGACGCAATATTAACCTCTGAATCTTATGTAAAAAAGTGTTTTTCTCGTCATATTCAAGATGTCGATTATGCCTTAGTTGAAGGGGTTATGGGTTTATTTGATGGAGTGAGTCGAAAAACTCAGGAATCAGGAAGGCACGACACGAATTTTGACACGGATACACGGATTAATTATCGAAAAGAAGAAGGCAATTATGATTTTTCCTTTGCTTCTACGGCTCATGTGGCTTATTTGCTGAATTTGCCGGTATTGTTTGTGATAGATTGCAGCAGGCTCTCTGGTTCTGTCGCTGCGATCGCCCACGGTTTTCGTTCTTTTAACCCTGACCTTAAATTCGCTGGTTTGGTGCTGAATCGGGTGGCGAGCGATCGACATTTGGAACTGCTTCAAGATGCTCTCAAACCGCTCAATTTACCTATTGTGGGCGTTTTGCGTAGGGATGAGGCTGTTACTATTCCCGATCGACATTTGGGGCTGATTCCGGCTGAGGAGTTGCCGAATCTTCATGCTGCGATCGATAAATTAGCTGATTTGGCTGCTGTTAGTTTTGACTGGGAGCAACTTTTGCCTTTGTTGGCTGCAACTCGAAATGGGGGGGGTGAGGGGTCTGATCAACTTTTGGGTAGACACAATCTCCCTTCCAAAATTGTAACTAAAAAAGATGATGTTGTCAACAGTTTGGGAAAACAATTTGGAGTGAGGATTGCAGTTGCGCGCGATCGGGCTTTTAATTTTTACTATCAGGATAATCTTGATTTGTTGGAAGAGTTGGGTGCGGAGTTAGTATTTTGGAGTCCCCTTGATGACGCTGTTTTTCCTGACAATGTGCAAGGGTTATATTTTGGTGGTGGTTTTCCCGAGGTGTTTGCTCAAAAATTGAGCGGTAATGTTTTAATTCGGGATGCGGTAAAAAGTGCGATTTTTTCGGGAATGCCGACTTATGCGGAGTGCGGCGGTTTGATGTATTTGTGCGATTCTATTGTAGACTTCGATGGCAATTCTTGGCCAGGGGTGGGAGTGTTGGAAACTGCTGCTGCGATGGGAAAGCGTTTGACCCTGGGATACCGAGAAGCTGTGGCGGTGAGGGATAGTTCGGTGTTAACTGCTCTTGATGAGGTTTGGGGACATGAGTTTCATCGATCGCACTTAACTGTGGAACCGACTAATCCAGTTTATCACAGTTGGAGGTACGGCAAGCGGGGGGAAGTTGAGGCGGTTGCTGAAGGTTGGGGAGTTTGTCAGGTGCACGCTTCTTATTTGCATTTGCATTGGGGTGCTCGGCCTGATATTCCGGCTCGTTTTTTGCAGCAGTGTGCTGATGCGTGATTGTAAGGGTGTTTTGGGCGATCGAGAAAGCGAACTAGATTTTTTTATTTAATTAACCGCAGAGGACACAGAGGGCACAGAGAAGAGATGAGAGAGGGTTTACTGTATTAGAATGTTCATGACGGATCAAGCTAGGGATGTTGGGATTTATGAGCGAATCAATTTCGACTAAGCAGTTGTCCGCACAATGGGTAACACCAGATAATTTTCGGAGTTACGGTCAAGTTATCTTTGCGGCTGTTGATGGCAAGTCTTTCGATGCTGAGGATGCTCAGTTAAGTTTGCAAAATGGTATTCCTAGATTTTACATTATGCGGCTGCACGAGAAAGGTCGCAAGTTTGGCAAAATTACGCGGCACGTTCAATGTACTCAGTGTTTGGGTTCTTTGGAGGGAAAGGATTGGTTGATGGCGGTTGCGCCTCCTGGAGATAGCTATAAACCGAGTTTAGAGGATATGGCTGCTTTTCGGATTCCGGGCAATTGTTTTATTAAGTTAGATGTGGGGACTTGGCACGCTGGGCCTTATTTTGATGCGGATTTTGTGGATTTTTACAATCTGGAGTTGAGCAATACTAATGTGGTTGACCATTTTACCTTTGATTTGGTAAAAAATCACAATCTGGAGTTTGAGATTGTCTGATGTTGGCGATTTGTCGTTGCGCTTTCTGCGGGGTGATTCTCGTTACAGGTTGGTTTTTTGAGTAAGATTTGTTAACCGCAGAGGGCGCAGAGGACGCAGAGGAGGAGAAGGAGGGGGTTGGCAAGTGATTGGGGAATTCTTTTGGTCTTACTAGGCTGAGTAGTAACTAGGAACGATCGCGTTTACAAGTGTTAAATTTAGCTGCAATTGTCATGCCTGAGCAAAAGTATAGCATTGTTCTGCGCCAATGTCGTTTGTTAGGTGTGGGCAACAGTCAAACAGTGGATATCGCTATTGATGGGGACAAAATAGCCGCCGTATCGACGCAGATTTCCGAATTGGGAGAATCCGAAATCGATGTTGGAGGCAAATTAGTCTCTCCCCCGTTTGTGGAGTCGCACATTCATCTAGATTCGGCTTTGACTGCGGGGGAACCGCGATGGAATCAAAGCGGCACTTTGTTCGAGGGAATTCAAATCTGGGGAGAACGAAAGCAAAGTTTAACGCTGGATGATATCAAAAAACGGGCTGTTGAAACTTTAAGGCTGCAAGCGTCTCAAGGGATTTTGTTTGTCAGGAGTCACGCTGATGTTAGCGAACCGACGCTGACTGCTTTGCAAGGAATTTTGGAAGTTCGAGAACAAGTCAAAGATTGGATGACTCTGCAAGTTGTGGCTTTTCCCCAAGACGGGATTTATGGAAGTCCAGAAAATGACAAACTTTTAGAGAAATCTCTGGATATGGGTGCGGATGCTGTGGGCGGGATTCCGCATTATGAGTTGACGCGGGAAGATGGGGTGAAGTCGGTTGATCTAATTTATGAACTTGCTGAAAAATACTAGAGATTAATAGATGTTCACTGCGATGAAATCGATGATGAACAGTCGAGATTTTTGGAAGTTGTAGCAGCTTGTGCGATTAGAAGCGGGGCGGGTTCGCGGGTGACGGCTAGCCACACGACGGCTTTCGGTTCTTATAACAATGCTTATGCTTTTAAGCTGATGGGAAGTTTGGCAAAATCGGGAATTAATTTTATTGCCAATCCTTTAATTAATATCATCCTGCAAGGCCGCGCTGACACTTATCCCAAACGCCGTGGGGTGACGCGAGTTAAGGAGTTGTGGCAACAGGGATTGAATGTGAGTTTTGGTCACGACTGCGTGCAAGATCCTTGGTATAGTTTAGGTACGGGAAATATGTTGGATGTCGCTCATATGGCGGTTCATGTTTGTCAAATGACGGGAATGGCTGAGATTGCGGCTTGTTTTAATATGGTCACTGTCAACGGGGCTAAAACTCTCTATCTGGGAGATGATAATTATGGGATAGATGCCGGTCAACCTGCAAATTTGATTGTCTTGGATGCTGAGGATTGTTATGATGCAATTAGGAGGCGCGCTGCGGTTCGGTATGTGATTTCGCGGGGAAAGTTGCTGGCGGAAACTGAACCTGCTAAAATGAGTTTTTATTCGGTTTGACAAACAATATTTTAATCAGTTAAATTGTGAATCAAGGTGCTATCCCCGATGAGAGTCCGAGAAAATTGCCGGAACAACTTCTGCTGCAAGATGCTAAGGCTGGTAATTGTATAGTAATTCATTGCGGTACAGATAGATTGTTGGGGGATGCACCGAGACTTATTGCTGTTTATGGCGGGAATTCTGAAGATTGGGATAAAATGACAAGTATTGAGGTTTTTGAAATTAATGGAGCTTCCGTACAAGTCCATTGGTTTCGGAACAGTCAGACTCTTCAAGATGTGGAGTTTAAGTTTAAGCGACAGTATCCCAAAACAGCCCCTAAAAATCTGTAGGTAATCAAGTTATGAAAATTCGTTGTATTGCTAAGACTGGTGCATCTCTTCCTGAAACATATATAGATCCGCCACGCGGTTACACTAGAACAGTTGAGTTATCACTAACTATAGGCAAGGAATATGTTGTTTATGCTATCCGAGAATGGAGAGGCACTATTTGGTACTATATTTGTGATGATCATTACAGCTATTATCCTATCCATAATCCGGCACCGCTGTTTGAAGTGGTTGACAGTAGGGTTTCTAAGTATTGGCGGTTTGAACTTTCGCCCAATGGATTGTTAATGATAGCTTTTGAGCAGTGGTTTACTGACCCTTATTTTTATGATAAGCTGACGGATCAGGAAGAGGCGGAGGTGGAGATTTTTGAGAAGGTTAAGGAATTGATGGATGCTGAGGATTTTACTTTGCCTCCGCTGAATGTTGCCGTTGATAAGTTGCGGGAAACTGTCAGTGTTTGAGTTGGGAAAGTTTGCCGAGCACAAATTGTTTCTTTACGACCTTGACTCTCATACCTTCAGGTGGTAGTAAAGAGGAAGAAGCATAATTTTGTAAAAAAAATGGACGACAAACGGGAATCTAATAAGAACTATGAGATACTAGACGGGGATGATGTTTTGTTATTCGATAAAGCTACTTTTTTGGTACGCAGTTTTGAAGAACTCGTCACTAGCAAGTTTATTGAGGTACTTGATATTATTGCAATAAGGGAATCTCGCCATAAATCAATAATTGATTGCCTGAAAGAGCTACGGATTAACGAAGAAATAATAATTAAGGGAGGGGAGATAGACTGGAATTCCCCTCAAGAAGGAATAGATTGTCAAGTTCTCAAAATAGGTTCTAAGGGTTGGCAAAAAGGAAGGCTTCAAATAAAAGTTAAGGAAAATTTACAGTCGGGGGAAACGCAGGTATGTATAAAGTTTTGTCCTGATGAACCACCAGAGCAAAAATCGCCTTTAGATGATATCAGACAATCCGAGGAATACAAAAAACTGAGCAATAACAACTAACAGCCCGATCGCGATTACAATACAATAATCGATCGCACCTATATCTGAACCTTAGATTTTTAACCGCAGATGAGGGCGGATGTACGCAGATGAACGCTGATGTTTTTTTTGGGAGGGACTGATGGTAAATGTAGAAGAATATGTCGATCGCACCGCTGAACTGATAAACTTACCGTTAGACCCGGAACATCGTCCAGGCGTTGTGGTAAACTTCGAGAGGATAGTTGCGATCGCCCGACTCGTTACTGAGTTTCCTTTACCCCCAGAAGTAGAAGTCGCGCCGGTGTTTGAACCTTAGATTTTTAACCGCAGATGAGGGCAGATGAACGCAGATGAACGCAGATGTTTTTTAGATAAGGCTGATGCGGTTGCTACGGCAGCGGCGGTTAAATGTGGTAAGGTTACGGCTACAGTGGCGGTAAATGCTGCTTTGGAACGGATTGCTGTTAAGGATAAAGCTTTTAATTGCTTTACTGCAATCACTGCATCAAGCGCACTCGCAGCAGCCGAAAAAATAGATAATTCTATCGCAAATAACGAAAACCCAGGCCCTTTAGCAGGTGTTCCCTTCGCTGTCAAAAACCTCTTCGATGTCGGCGGAATTACCACCCTAGCAGGGTCAAAAATCAACGCTGACAATCCTCCGGCTACCCAGGACGCAACGGTGGTCGCCCGACTAAAACAAGCCGGGGCTGTCCTCGTAGGTACTCTCAACATGGATGAGTACGCCTACGGTTTTGTGACGGAAAACAGCCACTACGGCCCGACTCGCAATCCCCGCGATACTGCGCGCATCGCCGGCGGTTCCAGCGGCGGTTCCGCAGCAGCAGTCGCCGCCGGTTTTGTACCCGTCACTCTCGGTTCTGATACTAATGGTTCTATCCGCGTACCGGCTGCTTTGTGCGGTGTCTTTGGGTTTAAGCCTACTTACGGCCGTTTGTCTAGGGCTGGCGCTTATTTATTTTCGGGTAGTTTGGATTGTGTGGGGCCGTTTGGGCGATCGATCAGGGATATGGCGCTGCTGTACGATGTCCTGCAAGGCCCTGATTCTGGCGACCCAGTTTGCACTCAACGCCCGCCAGAAATTTGTTCGCCACAGTTAAATCAAGGCATCGAAGGATTGCGAATTGCTGTTGCTGACGGCTATTTCGCCACAGGGGCCGAACCCGAAGCAATGGATGCTGTAGAAATAGTTGCTAAAGCCTTGACAAATATATTGGATTGTGGTAATAGCACAGAAAAAACAACAAACCCCCCAAAAATAGGGGGGCTTGCAACTGTCACCATACCGGAATCCGATCGCGCCCGGGCTGCGGCATTTATCATTACCGCTTGCGAGGGGGGAAACTTGCATTTGGACAATTTGCGATCGCGCCCTCAAGACTTCGATCCGGCGACGCGCGATCGCTTTTTAGCGGGAACCCTGATCCCTGCGACTTGGTACTTGCAAGCCCAGAGATTCAGACAGTGGTACCGCGATCGAATTCGCGAAATATTCCAACACACAGACATCATCCTCGCACCCGCAACCCCGATAGCTGCCCCTGAAATTGGCGTCGAGAAAATGGTAATAGCCGGACAAGAAATCTTAGTGCGTCCCAATCTCGGACTGTTCACCCAACCCCTATCATTTATTGGCTTGCCCGTTCTTTGCGTGCCCGTACAGCGGCCCGGCGCTTTGCCCTTGGGGGTACAAATTATTGGTGCTCCCTACAGCGAAGCGGTGATTCTCCGAGTCGCTGCGGTACTAGAATCGCAAGGCATTATATCTGCCGAATCAATTTAGTGCTAATAATTCTAGGGCTTGTTATTGCGGTGAAAGCGTCTCTTAGTCCTTCTGGCAATAGCTTTGCGCTTCTGCTTTTCCAACGGAGTTTCAAAGTGGCGGTGCTTTCTCATGTCGGGGAAAATACCCGCTTTAGAAACTTGTCGCTTAAACCGTCGCAGGGCTGACTCAATCCCTTCATTTTCGCCTATTACAACTTGGGTCATTATTTCTCCTTAGTGTTTGTCAGATCAAGTTTTATCATATCAAGGTTTTTGACCGCGCGACCTGTTGAAGGTCGGGCGATCGGCCAAAACCCCAAAATTATAGCAAATCCGCTGCCATCACCGCTCTTGATTCTTTAGTTTGCACAGCCCGACTTTGTATGTCAAGGCGCGAATTAGATTCCCGCGGTTGAATCGGTTTGGGCTATCAACTGATTTTCCTGCCGCAGGTAAGCTTGAATAAACGGGTCTAATTCGCCGTTCATCACATCTGCGATGGCGGTTGTTTCCACCCCAGTACGCAAATCCTTGACCATTTGATAGGGGTGAAAAACATAATTGCGAATTTGGTTGCCCCAAGCCGCCTCCACCATATCGCCGCGAATCTCGGCAATTTCCGAAGCCCGCTGTTCTTTCGCAATCACCAACAGCCTAGCCTTGAGTAATGCCAGAGCTTTTTCCTTATTTTGCAACTGACTGCGTTCTTCCGTGCAGCGGACGGCCAAACCACTAGGAATGTGAACGATGCGGACTGCGGTTTCTACCTTGTTAACATTTTGCCCGCCCTTGCCGCCAGCGCGGGAAGTCGTGATTTCCAAATCTTTTTCTGGAATGTCCAACTTGACGGATCGATCAAGAATTGGCATCACTTCGACGCCTGCAAAACTGGTTTGGCGCTTGTCATTAGCATTAAAGGGCGAAATTCTGACCAAGCGGTGAGTGCCTTTTTCCGATCGCATATAACCGTAAGCGTAGCGGCCGACAATTTCCAAAGAAGCAGATTTAATACCTGCTTCCTCTCCCTCGGAAATTTCCATTAAATGTACTTTGTAACCTTGACTTTCCCCCCAGCGGGTGTACATCCGCAGCAGCATTTCCGCCCAATCTTGAGCATCTGTGCCGCCGGCCCCGGCGTTAATTGTCAAAACAGCGCCGCCTTCATCGTAGGGCCCCGATAGTAATTGTTGCAGTTCCCACTGGTCGAGTTCGCGGGTTAACTGAGAAAGACTCGATGAGGCTTCTTGGAACAGGGACTCGTCGGCTTCTAACTCCAGCAGTTCTAAAATAGCTTTAGCATCTTCCAAGCTCGTTTGCCAGCCGCGATATTGGTCTAAATGAGACTTGAAGTCATTAAGTTCTTGGAGGGTTTCTTGAGCTCGATCTTGGTCGTCCCAAAATGCTGGTTGGGCGCAGATTTGCTCTAAGTCTTGAATTTTGGCTGTGAGTGCGGGGATGTCAAAGATAGTCCTGGGTTGTACCCAGTCGATCGGACAATGTTTCGATATTGTGTTTGATGTCTAGAACTTCCACTATGAGTTCTCCTAGTTGTGGGGTGTATTTTTGAGTTTAGCTGAAATTTCGACATTTCAGCAACTAATCCGTGTATCCGTGTCCAAATCCGTGTCGTGCCTTCCTTCTTATATATACTGCGAACCTGTTGAATTGAAAGTTTTACCGCATTCGTGAGCGCATACGTCCAACCTTTTAGAACAGGAAAAACTTTTTGTGAGGTCTTCGCGAAACCAATCTCTGGCAATCGCCTCTTTCACAGATTGAGTTCTGAGAGAATTAAAGCCATTTCCGTACTTTTCAATTAAAGCCAGCATTTGCGGTCTGTAAGTGTGGTTATAAATAGCGTATTTAGTATGGCTTACCCAACAGCAAGGCCAGAGTTCCGCTTCAAAACTGATGAAAATCTCTTTGCTGGCTTGAGTTTGGCAGCTAATTTCTACATTTCGGTAGTAATTGTTTAGGCTACCAAATTTTTCTACAGCTTGGATAAATTGGTCTCCCTGTGGATTTTTATATTGTTCCAACGATGGGGGTTGGAGTTCTTCGCTGGCTGGCTTTGATGGGATAGGCGGATTTTGAGCTGGTGCTTGAGAGGTTTCGATAGCTATAGCTTGATACCAAGCATAATTGGCTTTTTCTGGTTGCCCCAACTGCGTCAACACTTGAGCTAAATTGCGATAAGCTCCGGCAAAATTTGGTTTAAGCTCGATCGCCTTTTGGTAATAAGCACTAGCGGGCTGCCACTGTTGCTGTTGAGCATAAAGACTGCCGACATTAGCATAAACTTCTGGAAAATTAGGCTGAATTTTGAGGGCCTTGGCGTAACAATCTGCTGCTGCTTGCATCTTCCCCAAACCTTGAACAGCATTGCCCAATGTTTTCCAGGCTGCTGCAAAATTAGGTTGAATTTTTAGGGCTTGTTGGCTGGCTGCGATCGCATCTGAGAGCTGTCCTTGTTTCAAACAGTGCTCAGCTTGTTGGTGCAACCCAACAGCCGTCTGTGTTTGATTTTGAGGGGCTGACGCATTAGTTGTTGCTGGTTGGTTGGGGCGATCGCTCTTAGCCTCTACCTGAGAGTTTTCTGCTTTTTGAGGCTGTTGATTTGCGGACTCTTTGTCATAAATCTCTTTCGCCACGAAACGAGAGGTAGCTTTCGGTACAAACTCGACAAATCCTAATTGTTGGGCTAAATCCCGCGCTGCTTCTACTTGGTGCTGGTTGTGTTCAAATATCAAGTAATGCCATACAGCTTTTCCGCCAGCTTGGATAAAGGCATTAACCGACTGCATTATCCTGTCCCAGTTGGTATTTTGGCGGTAGATGCTGTTAGTATCCGCCAAGCCGTCGATACTAAAAATTACGCGATCGTATTCTCCTGTCATCGCCTTGGCCAGGGCTTGCCACCAGTCTGGATTGCGTCCGCTACCGTTGGTGTACAGGCAGATATGAGGAACTCCCATGCGGTGCAAATACTCGATCGCCGGAATTGTTGTATTGCTAGTCATAGCATCGCCGTAGTTGCCGCACATATACACCAAATCCAACTGAGAGCAAAACTCTTGTGGGAAAATTCTCTCAATATCCTCCATCTTTAATTCCGCCCCCGGCAAAATCGGGTTGCCCGTGCGGGGACACTGCGGGCAAGCTGCATTGCACCTGGAGGTAATTTCTACGCTGACTCTCCTGATATCTTCATATTTTAAGTACATGAGTTTTCCCCAATTAATTTGTGATTAATATTGAAATCGCGATCGACACAATTAGATAGCAATAGTTTTGATTGAGTGATTAAAAATTAAAATTATACCTTATGTCTGTCCGCTGTGAACATGATATAAGTTTTTTGTATGAGGGACAGAGGAGGCGAGGACTACTATCTTGATTCCAAATCTTAATAAAAAAAACCGCGGCCGGATGTCGATCGAGCCGCAGTTTTTTTTAAGCTAAAGTTTCAATTAATCGCGGCTGTTGATAGCAATCAGCAGGCGCAGAATGAAAATGAACAAGTTGATGTAGGTCAAGTACATCGACAGAGCGGCGGGCAAATACTGGTCGTCGCGGTAGCTGCGGGGTAATATGTAAAAATCGACGATCGCAGCGCCGGCAAATATAAACACGCCGATGCCAGAAATGCCAATTTCTAACCAGGTTGGGGTGTAGACGCCAAAGAGAGAGAGCAGAAACTGACCGCCAACGACGACTAACAAAGCAATCACACCTAAACTGATAGTTTTGGTGAGGGCCATGCCGTCTTCTTCAGAAAGGTTGGAGCCAATTTGGCGGGCGGCGATAAAGGTAATGCCGCATCCGAGGGCTGCAAAAGCGATGCCGGAGATGCCGACGCCTTGGGTTCTGAGGGCTGTAAATACCAATCCGCTGAGGGTGTAGCCGGAAAGCAGGCTGTAGGTTGCCAGCAGGGGCAAAGCGGTGTTTTTGTTGCCTTGTTCGGCGGCACCGCGGGCGATGAAGAAGAGAATCAATTCTACGACGATCGCGGCGATGAATGTAGGAAAGAAGATCCCGGGATAGTTACGAATCACTCCGAGGCCGCCGTAGGTGCCGACAGCAGTTAAGACAAGTCCGCCGCCCACGAAGGGGAGAGCGTTGGAGATGACGTTCGGGCCTACCAGCGCGTGGTTTTTGGCCTCGCGCACGGCTTCGCGGAAATTGCTAGTGTTACTCACGAGGATTTACCTAATTTTGGCTGAGAATTGCTATCTATCATTTTGACAGCTTTACACTTTGTTTGCAAAATCTGAAAGAGTTTAAAGATTTGATAAAGAATGGGGGTGAAATCACTCCAAAGCAGGGATCGATTGTTTATAATCGACTGCGTACAGGTCTGTGCCGTGTCGCTGTCTCGCACTGTTGCGCGTCGTGGCAAAGCTATAATTGAGTTTAAAGGGCGGGCGCTATCTGCAGCCAGGGGCGAGCTTAAAGTCAATCAAATCGCAGATAGCGAATGTAAATCAATTTTGGATTGGGGATTTACGATTGGGGATTAAGGAGTCTATGCTAGAGGCAGGGGCCACAGTTGACTTTAGGTTTTTGATTTGCAACTTATTTCAAACTAGGGACCTGAAACTTCAATAATCTAAAATCTAAAATCTAAAATCTAAAATCTAAAATCTAAAATCGGTTCCGTTAATTGCTAAGGTAGCTCAGACAGAGGATACCCATAAAATTAATGAATAGATCGAGTTATATCTACAAACTGCTAAAGAGGTAATGTCCAATGCCCACCTTTTTTGAGCGCAAATTATTGCCACCTACAGCCGGAATATTATTGGCTGCCGCTGCCGTTATTTCCGGTGGTCAAGCTGCTGTTGCAGCTAATGTCGGAGCCGTTGCTACCGCTTCTTCAGGGCAGGGTTCAGAACATTTGCTGCTGGCTGATAATACCGGTCAACTCCCCCAAGGTACAACTTCTTCAACCCCGAACCGGGGGACGGCAAACCGCGTACCTCTGCCCGTAAGAATTCCTGAGCCTTCGACGGTGGTAGGGTTGGGTTTAGTTGCGGGTTCGCTGGCGCTGACTCGCCGGAGAGTGAGAGTTAAAAATTAGACTTTTGGCAAAAAGTCTAATTTTTGGATTTTTAACCGCAGATAAACGCGGATAAACGCAGATAAATGCGGGGATCAGGATTTTAGCCGATCGCGTCGCGCAGAGCATTTTTAGTCATAGCTGCGATCGACTGTTCGGTAGCTTTGGGCAAGTGATAGTATTTCCCCCCAGAAGTCTTGGCCAATTCCTTCGCAAAGCCAGTCGAAATAAACTTGCTCTCGGTATCAATCACCAGCAACTGCATTCCCAACCCGCGAATTTTGGCAGCAATTTCTAACAATTCCTGCTTAATATCAGGCTTTTCTCCATCTACAATCGGTTCGCCCAAAGAACGAGCCAAAGGAATATTGCCGCGTCCGTCAGTAATGGCGACAATCGCAACTTGACCGATATCTCCAGACTGCCGCGCGTTGACTCCCACCCGCACTGCTTGAGTCAAACCGTGGGCCAGGGGGGAACCGCCTCCGCAGGGCAACCGTTCCAAACGCTTGCGGGCCAAGGCTATCGAGCGAGTCGGCGGTAGCAGCACTTCTGCTTGTTCTCCGCGAAAGGGAATGAGAGCAACTTGGTCGCGGCTTTGATAAGCTTCTGTGAGTAGCTGCATGACTGCACCTTTGGCCGACTGCATCCGGTTGAGGGCCATCGAACCCGAAGCATCGACGACAAATACGACTAAAGCTCCAGCTTTTCTGGCCAAGCGCTTCGCCCGAATGTCTCCCTGCTCCACAAATACACGCTTCTCTCGATTTGTGATTGAGCCGGCGGTGGATTCCTGGTCTGAATTCCTGTCGCGGCGGGCTTTTTGGTAGGGTGCGGCGGCTCTGAGGGTGGCGTCAACGGCGATGCGGCGGACGGGGCCTTTGGGCAATACCGGCTTGACGTAACGGCCTCTATCTTCCGAGAAAATGGTGCTGCGGCTGCCCGATTTGCCTTGGCGGCTGGCGGCTTGGGCGAAGAAAAGCACGCTGGGGTCGAGAATTACGCCTTCGGGGTCGAAGAGAAATTCTTCGGGAATGGTATCTTTTTCTGGTTCTTCTTCAGGTTCCGGGTTGTCTTCATCCTCTTGGTCTTCTTCGTCTTCTTGCTCGTTTTCTGGTTCGTCTTGTTCTTGTTCTGACTGCTTTTGGGGAGGCGGTGGGGGGGGAGGAGGAGGAGAGTTTTCGTCTGGGGGAGTTTGGATGATGGTGGCGCGGGGTACGATGACTAATTCTACGGCGCGGCGCAAATCTTCGGCGTTAACTTCTGTGCGTCCTTCGATGGCGGCGGCGGCTTTGGCGACGCGGACTGCGAATATTTCGGCGCGGTGTCCTTGAACGCCACCCCGGATGGCTTCTTCTACTAGGTAGGCAATTTGTTCGCGTTTAATGCTGACATCTTTGAGCCATTCTCTGGCTAGGATGATTTGGGTTTTGAGGTTGTCGGTGTCTTCGCTGTATTGATTTAAAAATTCTTGGGGAGAGCTGGAGTAGGATAAAGCTTGTTCTACTGCATAGACTCTTTCTTCTATTTCGAGTGCTGCGTCGGCTGAAAGTACGATCGCGATGCGATCGAGCAAATGTTCTCTCAGCGGCCCTTCTTCGGGGTTGTAGGTGGCGATAAATAGAGGTTTGCAGGGGTGTTGGAAGCTAATGCCTTCGCGTTCTATTTGGTTGCGCCCTTCGGTTAATACTGTTAGCAATTGGTTGGAAATGTTGTCATCGAGGAGGTTGATTTCGTCAACATAAAGTACGCCTCGATTTGCTTGGGCTAAGAGCCCGGGTTGAAATACGGTTTGGCCGAATTTTACTGATTGTTCGACATCGACTGAACCTAAAAGTCTGTCTTCAGTGACACCCAAAGGAATTTGAATGAATGGTGTGGGAATTATTTCAGTAGTTAAGGAATTAGTATCGGTGGTGTGGGTATCTTTGCCGCCATTTTCTGGTAACAAGCCTGATGCTTGTTCGGCAAGAATATCATTAGGTTCGGCGTTGCAAAAAGAATCTTTAACAATTTCAATCGGTGGCAGTAAAAAGTGCAATGCGCGGGCCATTACTGATTTTGCTGTGCCGCGGCGGCCTGCGATCGCAACTCCTCCCAATCCGGGATCTACTGCTGCTAACAGCAGGGCTAATTTGATTGCTTCTTGCCCGACTACGGCGGTGAGGGGAAAGGCTGTGGTGGAAGGGCTCAGGTTGGCTGCGGGCATAGGATTTTCGGATGTAAAAATTTGAACTTAATGTTTAGCTTACTTCTTGGAGTATTTTAACTTCTTGCGGCAGAATCACGGTAAAAGTTGAGCCGACTCCTATTTGTGATACTAACTCGATTTTGCCTTGCAGCAGCGTGACGAGCCGCGATACTATTGCTAATCCCAGGCCAGTGCTTTCGGTGGGAAAGAGCTGTTTGCCGGCTTCTCCTGCTTGAAAGAAGGGGTCAAAGATGCGCTTTGTATCTTCGGGGGCGATGCCAATGCCGGTATCTGTAATTGCGATCGCCCACTTTCCGTCTCCAGCAGGGTAGCAACTTAATTCGATGCTACCAGATTCTGTATAGCGAATGGCATTGCTCACCAGGTTGGTCAGAATTTGTTGCAGCCGCTGTGCGTCAGCGATTACTTGTCTTGGGGCGCAGTCGCTGGTAACAGTGAGCTTTAATCCTTTAGCATCAGCAATTGGCTGCATCATTTCTACTACGGTGTTAATTACAGATTGTACATTAGTGGGCCGCAGGTTAAGTTTAATTTTTCCCGCCTCGGCGCGAGAAAGTTCTAGTGTGTCATTAATCATGCGAAGCAAATGTCTGCCGTTACGCAATACTCGCTCGATGTGTTCGATGCCGGGGAGAGTATCTTGGACTTGAGATTGCCATTTTTCTTTTCGCAGAAATAGCTCGGAATAACCAATAATTGAGTTGAGAGGAGTTTTAAGTTCGTGAGCCAAATGGTAGACGTTTTCTTGATGGACGCTGACCAGGCGAGAGAGTTCTTGATTGGTGAGTTGTAACTGAGTTTGGATTTGTTGAAGTTCCTGCAGCCTCTGAGCGACGTAGCTGTTGAAACACTGGGCAATTGCTTCGTCTACTACGGCATCTATCAGCCTAAAAGCTCTGAATACGTCGGCGGTGGTTCCTGCTAGCAATTCTGATTCTAACTGCGAGAATATTACTTGACGCAATAAGTGGTATTCCCGGGCTACTTCGGCAGCATCGTAGCCTTGTTCGGCTCTGAGAAATCCGTGATCTAAACTGGCTTCAATTATTAGTTTTATTTCGCTGTTTTGATATTGGGAAAGCACTGTAGCCATCGCCTCCAGCAGGTGAGGTATGTGATTTTCGATTGCTGAGTGCGGTAAGGCGTCAGCGCTTTCAATTTTCCGATCCTGACGCACTGCTTCAATCCAGTTCTGGACGATAATATCGGTTTTTTCGGCGAGCACTTGGCTGTAGTCCATAATGTCTGCGTGGGGGTTGAGTTTGGCAGAGATTGCCCATGCTTCATTGTAGTTGAGCGATCGCCCGATCGCCATACCAAACTTCGGGCGATCGCGACCCTGCCGAAAGAAGTAGTTTTGAGGTGATTTTTTCCCTGTGCCGGAGAGTTCTTGATGAGCCGCTCCCAGCTTGTTGCTGCCAAAATCAGCACTTAAATTTATTGACAGAAGAGCCAGGAAGTAGTATATTCACTCGAACCGAGACTTTTTAAATTTTAAGTTCTATTATTTTCAGGGGACTAAATGGAAAACGTGCAAGCTGTGATTGCTGCAACAACATTTATATGTGTAATTTTCTTAATAATTACAGAATGGATACACCTCACAGTTGCGGCATTTCTGGGAGCGCTGATTCTGGTTTTTACCCACGTGATGACGTTAAACAACGCGATCGAATATATCGGTCGGAGTCACGCCACGCTGGGCTTATTTTTCGGAGTCATGGTAATGGTGAGAGCCTTTGAGCCTACCAAAGTATTTGAATACTTGGCAACTCAAATTGTGCTTTTGGCTAAAGGCAAAGGCAAAAATCTCTTGCTGGGTATTGTCGCAATTACTACGCCAATTTGTTCGGTTTTGCCCAATGCCACGACAGTCATGCTGCTAGCACCATTAATTCCGCCAATGGCAGAAGAAGTCGGTGTAGATTTTGTGCCGTTACTGATTTTAATGGTATTTGTAGCTAACAGCTCGGGACTGCTGACAATCGTGGGCGATCCGGCGACATTCATTGTCGGCGATGCTATTAACATGAGCTTTACAGATTACCTGGTAAAGTTAAGTTTGGGCGGGGCAATTGCATTAGCAGTGATAGTAGTTATGTTGCCTTGGCTGTTCCGCGAAATTTGGC
Organism: Microcoleus sp. Pol17C6; assembly: GCF_036701145.1. Taxonomy (NCBI): domain Bacteria; kingdom Bacillati; phylum Cyanobacteriota; class Cyanophyceae; order Oscillatoriales; family Microcoleaceae; genus Microcoleus; species Microcoleus sp. Pol17C6. The sequence goes on along the minus strand of NZ_JAUBQH010000021.1, from coordinate 63,479 downwards.
ACAAGAACTTAGACGATTTGGAACATTTGCCGCGCCCAACAATTAATCACCCGCGAGTCTTAGCAGTGGGCGGTGTAATTATAGCTTTCGTGCTGACATTTTTTGTAATAGGAGAGTCACTGCCCGTGCCTATTTCACCGGCAGCCGTTGCTTTGTTGGGGGCTGCTTTGGCAATGCTTTTAGCTCACCATTCCCAAATTGATTCTGTTAATAATATTTTGCGGGATTTAGATTGGAGCACGCTGCTATTTTTTATGTCTATCTTTGTGCTAATTGGCGGTTTAGAAAAAACCGGAGTTATCGCCAGTATATCTGGAATATTAGCAGTAATTTTAGGTAAGAATATTTTTCTGGGTTCTTTAGTTTTGTTATTTTTTGTGGGTTTGATGTCGAGCGTGGTGCCAAATATTCCGTTGGTAGTGGCGATGGTGCCGCTGCTAAAACAGTATGTTGTCAATACCGGACTCGCACCTGCAGAGGTGCTGGCTCCGGATTTTGCAGGGCAGTTTCCACCTGCTGTGCTGCCGCTGTTTTATGCGATGATGTACGGAGCAACTTTAGGCGGAAACGGCACTTTGGTAGGAGCTTCTTCTAATATAGTCGCAGCGGGAATTTCTGAACTGCACGGGCGCCGGATTTCTTTTCAAACTTTTCTGCGTTACGGGCTGCCTGTGATGGCGGTGCAATTAATAACTGCGGCTATTTATGTAACTCTTCGGTTTCTGATTTGAAGAAGTCATTAGTCATTAGTCATTGGGCAGTGGGCAGTGGGCATTGGGCATTGGGCATTGGGCATTAGTTATTGGTCATTAGTCATTAGTTAACAGTCAACAGTCAACAGTTAACAGTAATCTAAACTCCATCCAATTCTAAGGGAAAAATTACAGTGAAGGAGGAGCCAACTCCTACTTGAGAAACTAATTCGATTTTACCTTGCAAGAGCTTGACTAATCGAGCGACAATTGCTAGCCCTAAGCCGGTACTGTCAGGAATGCCAGAACTCAGGGAGTTGTCGGCTCGAAAGTAGGGTTGAAAAATCCGCTCGCAGTCTTCAGGAGCAATACCAATTCCTGTATCTGAGACCGTTACTGTCCAATATTTATCTGGCAAAAGTTCGCTTTTTATTGTAACAGTACCGGCTGTGGTGTAGCGAATGGCGTTGCTGGTTAAGTTTGTGATAATTTGCTGCAAGCGCAAGCAATCTGTCACCACTTGATCGTCTGAGAGATGGCACTCCACAGCTATCTCTAAACCTTTGGCTTTGGCTAAAGGCTCGATTATTTCAACAACCGTGGCGAGTACACCTGGCAGTCTAATTGGAGCTAGCTGTAACTTTATTTGTCCGGCTTCGTACCGCGAAATTTCCAGAGTATCGTTGATCAATCTCAGCAACAGTCTGCCACTGTTGAGGACTCTATCAATATGCCCTATATTGGGAACAGAACCTTTAATTTCGGAATAGTTTTGTTGCTGGCGCAAAAACAAATCTGAGTAGCCGATAATAGAGGTGAGGGGAGTTTTTAATTCGTGAGCTAAGTGAGATAAGTTCTCTTGATTGGCGCGAACTAAGCGAGTCAGTTCTTGATTTGTAAGTTGCAATTGGTTTTGCAAATCCTTGAGTTCTTGGAATCTTTCTTGGGTAAAGGTTTGGAAACATTTAGCAATTACTTCGTCGAGCGCCGTGTCAATTAACCGGTAAGCTCTGCTGACTTCTGCTGCAGAGGCTTTTAACAATTCTGGCTCTAAAGCCTCGAAAGTTACCCAGCGCAGCAAGCGGTATTCCCGCGCAATTTCCTCGGCGTCGTAGCCTTGTTTTGCCCTGAGAGTTCCGTGTTCTAAACTTTTTTCTACGAGTGTGCGAATGTCGCTCTCTTGGGATTGGGAAAGCATAGTTACGATAGCTTGCAGTACCATTGGAATGCTGTCGCGCACGCCATTGTAGGTGAGTTCTTTAGCGGTTTCGAGTTGGTCGTCGGAGCGTACAGCTTCGATCCAGTTTTGTATAATTATGTCGATTCGATCTTGCAGCGCGAGGCTAAAGTCTCTCATGGCTCAAGTAGAGAAATAAGTGGGCGATCGCATTTTATCTCTCTAAGCTAGTTTAATAATTAACTTTTTGAATAGTTTGTCAACTTTTGGGCTTCGCCGATCGCTAATAGCTACTCCTAAAGATCTATTGACAATATAATACGCTCGTGCGAGCTTAAGTTAAATTGGCTTAAAACGTCAAGCCTAATCCTGCAATGCGCGCTCAGACCAAGCCTGTGGCTGGAGCGGAGGAACCAATTTTTGGGGCTAATTTCTACAGAATTAAAAAGCAAAGTTAAAAATTGCTAAATTTGAGTGTAATTTTGGATTTTGAAATCTCAGGAGAAGGACATCTCTCAGTCCTAGCCCGTCAGCTAACTTCGCAGGCATGGAGAAGAGACTGAAAAGCCAAATTTCTGAAAAAGATTGTTTGCCTTCGTCAGTGTCTCAGGTTCGTATTGTTCAAGATTTTTGTACCTGCCCTGACTCTGAAGGAGATTGAAATGTTGATACAGCTTAATTTATCTGCGATCGCACTTGCAGGAGTTGCAACGTGGAAGCGGGTAAAACCCGTTGTCATCCGAGATGCTGTTTTGTTGTCGGCCGCTGGTTTTGACTGCACGGGCGCCGGATTTCTTTTCAAACTTTTCTGCGTTACGGGCTGCCTGTGATGGCGGTGCAATTAATAACTGCGGCTATTTATGTAACTCTTCGGTTTCTGATTTGAATAAGTCATTAGTCATTAGTCATTAGTTGGCAGTCAACAGTCAACAGTCAACAGTCAACAGTCAATAGTTAACAGTAATCTAAACTCCATCCAATTCTAAGGGAAAAATTACAGTGAAAGAGGAGCCAACTCCTACTTCAGAAACTAATTCGATTTTACCTTGCAAGAGGTTCACTAATCGAACGACAATTGCTAGCCCTAAGCCGGTAGTGTCAGGAATGCTAGAACCCAGGGAGCTGTTGGCTCGAAAATAGGGTTGAAAAATCCGATCGCAGTCTTCTGAAGCAATGCCAATTCCTGTATCGCTGATGCAGAGACTCCACTGTTCGTCTGACAATAATTCGGTTTTTATGGTAATAGTACCAGCTTCGGTGTAGCGAATGGCGTTGCTCGTCAAGTTGGTGATAATTTGCTGCAAGCGCAAGTAATCTGTCATAACTTGATCGAGAAGCGGAGTACACTCAACGACGATCTCTAAATTTTTTTCTTTAGCCAAAGGCTCGATTATTTCGACAACAGTGCCGATCGCCGATCGCACATTTGTAGCACTTAGCTGCAATTTTATGCGTCCCGCGTCGTAGCGCGAGATTTCGAGAGTATCGTTAATTAATCTAAGTAAGCGTCTGCCGTTGCTGAGGACTTTATCAATATGTGCCAAATTGGGAACAGAATCTCTAATTGGATAACTGTTTCTTTGGCGCAAAAACAATTCTGAGTAACCAATAATAGAGGTGAGGGGAGTTTTCAATTCGTGAGCTAAGTGAGATAGATTCTCTTGACTGGCGCGAACTAAGCGAGTCAGCTCTTGATTTGTAAGTTGCAAGTGGTTTTGCAACTCCTGTAGTTCTTGGAATCTTGCCTGGGTATAGGTTTGGAAACAATCGGCAATTGCTTCGTCGATAGCACTGTCAATTAAGCGGTAAGCTCGGCTCACTTCAGCGCCCGAGCCTTTTACCAATTCTGGCTCTAAAGCATCGAAAATTACCCTCCGCAGCAAGCGGTATTCCCGCGCAATTTCTTGGGCATCGTAACCTTGTTTGGCCCTGACAGTCCCGTGGTGTAAACTTTCTTCTATGACTGTCCCAGTGTCGCTGTCTTCTGATTGGGACAGCATAGTTACCATCGCTTGCAGTACGACGGGAAGGCTGTCGCGCACGGAATCGTAGGTGAGTTGTTTGGCGGTTTGGATTTGCTCCTCGGCGCGAACAGCTTCGATCCAGTTTTGGGTAATTAGGTCAATTTTATCTTGTAGAGCTTGGCTAAAATCTATCATGGCTCTTAGATATAAATCAAGTGAGCGATCGCATTTTATCTCTCTAGGTTAGTTTAATAATTAAATTTTTGAATAGTTTGTCAACTTTTTTTGGGCTTCGCCGAGCGCTAATAGCTACTTCTAAAGACATATTGACAAAATTAAATGGTCGTGCTAGCTTAAGTTAAATTGGCTTAAAACGTCAAGCCTAATCCATCAATGCGCGATCGAACCAAGCGATCAAACCAAGCGTGTAGCTGGAGCGGAGGAACCAATTTTAGGGGCGAATCTCTACAGAATTATAAAGCAAAGTTAAAAATTGCTAAATTGCCAAATTTAAGTGTAATTTTTGATTTTGAAATCTAAAGAGAAGGACATCTCTCAGTCCTAGCCCGTCAGCTAACTTCGCAGGCATTGAGAAGAGACTGAAAAGCCAAATGTTCTGAAAAAGATTGTTTGGCTTCGTCAGTGTCTCAGGTTGGTATTGTTCAAGATTCTTGTACCTGCCCTGACTCTGAAGGAGATTGAAATGTTCATACAGCTTAATTTATCTGCGATCGCACTTGCAGGAGTTGCAACGTGGAAGCGTGTAAAACCCGTTGTCATCCGAGATGCTGTTTTGTTACCTGCTGCGGGTTTTTTGGGAATTCTTGGCTTGTGGTGGATTGTTGCCAGCTTCAAAAGCGATTTGATTCCCACTCCCTATCAGGCGTTTATAGCTAATTTAGATTACATATTGCATCCATTTTATCAGCGCGGACCTGGAGATTTAGGCATTGGCTGGCTGCTGCTAGCGAGTTTGCGACGGGTGTTGGTGGGATTTTTCCTGGGTGCAGCAGTGGCGATTCCCGTGGGATTTACGATCGGGATGTCGAAACCGGCAATGATGGCGCTCAATCCGCTGATTCAAATATTTAAACCGGTGTCGCCGCTAGCGTGGCTGCCGATAGCTTTATCGATTTTTAATTTAGCAGAGCCGTCGGCAATTTTTGTCATATTCATCACGTCTTTGTGGCCGACAATTATCAACACTGCTTTGGGAGTTTCTAGCGTTTCCCAGGATTATCTGGATGTGGCGCAAGTGTTGGAAATGCCCCGCTGGAGGCGGATTACCAAAATAATTTGGCCGGCGAGTTTGCCATACATTTTTACAGGTTTGCGGATTAGTTTGGGGATTGCTTGGCTGGTGATTGTGGCGGTGGAAATGCTGACAGGCGGTGTGGGAATTGGCTTTTTTGTGTGGGATGAGTGGAGCCGTTTAAATCTGAGTTCGGTATTTTTAGCGGTGTTGGTAATTGGCATAACTGGATTGTTGCTCGACGCTGCAGTTGACAAAGTTCAGGAATTGGTAACGCATCGCTCGGTCATTAATCATTAGTCATTAGTCAGTTGGCAGTTGTTAGGAAAGCAGTTGTCTGTTGTCAACAGTCAACAGTCAACAGTTAACAGTCAACATTTAACAGTCAACATTTAACAGTCATTAGTCAAATTAAATATGAGTGACAAGTTTTCCAATGAATGGAACCGCCGAGAGTTCTTGCAAGGAATGGGAGCGGCGGCGGCGGGAATGGCTTTATCTGGTTGTGGAATTAGCGCGGATCGATCGGCAAAAGGACTCACGGAAGAAGCCTCAGCCGTAAAGCCGGTTGTCGATTCCCGAACCTTAGAAAAACCAAATTTAACCGTAGGATACGTGCCGGTTAACGATTGTGCGCCATTTGCGATCGCCTGGAAAAAAGGCTTTTTCCGCAAATACGGTTTAAACGTCACACTCAACCGCGAAGCAAGCTGGGCAACCTCTCGCGATGGCGTCATCTTCGGCCGCCTCGACGCCTCCCCAGTCGTATCCGGCGCCGTCACAAACGCCCGAGTTGGCGCCGAAGGAGCGCGCCACGCACCCCTGTGCGCGGCAATGACAATTCACCGCCACGGCAACGCCATGACGATGAACAAAGCTATGTGGGATTCCGGTTTGCGCCCGTGGCACGAATACAACGGCAATTTGGAAGAATTTGGCAAACAATTTCGAGCCTTTTTTGACAGTCAGCCGTCGGAAAAAAGAGTTTGGGCAGTGGTTCTGAGTTCTGCGATTTACGAATACTTTGTCCGCTACATATCGGCGGCTGCCGGTGTCGATCCGTTCAAAGAATTTCGGGTAATTATTGTGCCGCCGCCGCAGATGGTAACAAACATCAGGATTGGCGCCATGCAGGCTTACATGGTGGCCGAACCTTGGAATACGCGGGCAATTCAAGGCAATTTGGGAGTCGGTTTTACCTTCGTCCAAGGCAAGGAAGTTTGGCTGGGACATCCCGATCGCCTTTTGGGAGTAATGGAATCATTCATTGAGGAAAATCCCAAGACTTATTACTCGCTGGTTAAGGCAATGGTGGAAGCTTGTCAGTATTGCAGCAAGCCGGAAAATCGCAGTGAAATATCGGAGCTGCTGACTGAGCGATCGTTTACGGGGGCGAGACCGAAAAAAGGGGCGATCGACAAATTTACGCGGCCGGCAATAGTTGGCGACTACAACTATGGAGGGTTTGACGAAAAAGACCGCACCATACAATCGGAAGATGCAACTATTTTCTATGACATTCCTAAGAATTTGCCTCAAATACCCGGGAATCATTCAACATTTATGTGGCAGTCTCAGAGTATTTGGTTGATGACTCAAGCCGCTCGCTGGGGACAGATTAAGGAGGTGCCAAAAAATGCTGAGGAATTAGCTAAAAAAGCTTGGAGAACCGACCTTTACCGCAAGATTGTTGCCGAAATGGGGATCGATTGTCCCCAGGAGGATTACCAAGTGGAACCTGCGGAACTTTTTATTGATAAAAAGGCATTCGATCCTAGCGATCCGGTGGGTTATTTGAATAGTTTTGAAATTCGAGCCAACCGCCCTCAGTCTTTTTTTCAGTCTTAATGTTTGAGATATTGCGCTTTTCCGACCGTCCCCCCAGAGATCAAAGTCCCTGGCTAATAGCTAAAGTCGGTTGAAATAGACTAAAATATTTTAGAAATTACGCAACCGTAAGGAAATCAAATTAACACTTTACTACTTTTTAGGAGAATACCGTGACTCAATACTTTTCTACTTCTCTCGAAGCCAGCAGCCAAGTCCAGAAGAACCATGAATTTCTGGAAATTAACAACTTGTTCAAGGCGTATAAAAGTGCTGACGGTAGCGAATTTAGCGTCTTGGAAAATATCAATTTAAGTATTGGAGAAAACGAATATATTTCGGTAATCGGTCACTCGGGTTGCGGCAAATCAACGCTGCTAAAAATAGTGGCAGGTTTGGAAAAACAGAGCGCGGGAATGGTGACACTGGAAGGAAAAGAAATTCGCAAACCTGGTGCCGATCGCATGATGGTATTTCAGCACTACGGATTGCTGCCTTGGCTGACGGTGCGGGAAAATATTCGGCTGGCAGTTGATGAAGTTTTGCGAAGTCTCAGTCGCCCAGAGAAGATTAGTCTTGTCAACGAACATCTAGCAATGGTAAACTTAACATCGGCAGCCGATAAATATCCAGACGAGATTTCAGGGGGCATGAAACAGCGAGTAGGAATTGCGCGAGCTCTGGCGATTCGACCAAAAATGTTATTAATGGACGAACCGTTTGGAGCGCTGGATGCTCTAACTCGCGGCAAGTTGCAGAAACAGGTGCTGGATATTTGGGAAAATCACAGACAAGCTGCAATGATGATTACTCACGATGTTGATGAAGCTATCTATATGTCCGATCGCATTGTGCTGATGACAAACGGCCCGGCTGCGACGATAGGTGAAATTTTGTCAGTGCCGTTTGCGCGTCCGCGCGATCGCCAAGAGTTGCGGGAATCGAAGGAGTATTACGAAATCCGCAACTATGCTTTGAATTTTCTCGATCGCTACTTTACTCAAGACGAATAACACCCGACGGATCGACATAACAATTTACTTAAGAGAGGTTAAGCCTGTGAATCTCAAAACAATGTTAGCGCGTTTTGAAAGTGCATTGGGATACCAAAATTTAGCAGAAGAAATGGTGTTGCTGCCGGAGCCAACCTTACCAGTTTCTAAGAAATCAAAATCCCCAAAACAGGCAAAAACTATAAATTTTATTGTCGGTTACAACAGTTCTCCCCAAAGTCAAATAGCTCTGGATATTACCCTTTGGATGGCGCATCAAACTCGTTTCGTAACAACTAAAGAAGTCACGGTTCAAGTCGTATACGTGATCGACGAATCCCCAAAAAATTACCGCGAAGATACTTGCAAAGTTGCTGTAGCAAATGCCTTGGCTGCACAGCAGAAAGTGTCTGATTTAGAGGAAACATTCGCCCTTAGTTGTGCAGCGCCTGCGCTCGCTTTACCAACCGAAATCCCATCGGTATCCCAGCCAAAAACTTGGATAGATCCGCATTATTTCCAAGCAATTTATGGTCAAAAGAATGAGTACGAGGTAGCAGATAAGTTGCTGTGGCAAGCGCGCTGTTTGGCTGAGGAGTGGCGCGGTTTATTCAAAGCTCATTTACGCATCGGGCGGGTTGCTACAGAACTGAGAAATGTGGTTGAATTAGAATCAGCAAATTTACTATTCTTGGGCTGTGGTTCTGGGAACCATCGGTTGGTTAGGGAACTAGGCAATAATTTTCCCTGCTGCGTACTCGGGATTCCTTCGGCACTCAGCTATCACATGGATGTTCAGCCTGAAGAAAATTTGACCAAGTTACAGTTGGCGACTACTATACCTGCACGTTAAACTTGTTCGCTCGTTGGGTCAGAATCTAATTATGTAAGTGCGCTAGGCGCACCCTACGACTATAATTCGCGCGCCCAACCTTTTTTGCGTAAGTTCTATATCGCTCAAAAATTAAAAATGGTTTTCTCGCTCGAAGTCCTAATTATGAGACAATTAGGACTTTTTTTTTATTGTGGAGATTCTCAAAATTCTAGTCAAGGAAAATTATCGGAACTTATCTGACCGCAGACAATTCGTTAACTAATTTTATCCTTCCCCGGCACACAGAGCGCAGCAGCCGATCGATGGAGCGTTTGTCTTCCTCAGTCAAATTTTCGTCAAAAATAGCAGCCATCAAACCATACCTATCGGCTATAGTAATGTAGCCATTTTGATTCACTTCGGCAAACAGCTCGCCCAAAGCAGATGGAATCAGGTGGACAGGGGTTTGCATAGTAATTGACTCTCTACTCGACGATCGCGCGATCGGGCGTTTTTGCGGTAACAAAAGGCGATCGCACTATAAAAATTTATAGCTGTATTGCCTTTAAACGTGTGACAATAAACAGCAAAATTTGTGAATTAAATCACATTTAAAATTGGCAAATTATGATAAAGCTTGCAGGTGCGTTTTAGGGAAGACCGAGCAACTGCAAACTTGATGTTTTCTAAAGATTGAAAATCACCACTTCCTCCACAGGTTCAGCCAACTCAAACTTAAACACCCGGGAATAGAAATAGAATTCGCCGTCAAGAGTTCTTTTGATATTTTCAGCGCGGCGAAAACCGTGGTGTTCCCCTTCATAAGCAACATAAGCAACCGGCAAACCTTTAGCTTTCAATATTTCTACCATCATTTCCGCTTGATTGGGCGGAACCACTTTATCTTCTAATCCTTGAAAAAAGATAACGGGACAAGATAAACGTTCGGCGGAATGAATAGGCGAACGAGCCACATACAAATCTTTTCTTTCAGGATAAGGCCCGATCAATCCATCCAGATAGCGCGCTTCAAACTTGTGAGTATCCGTGGCCAAAGCTTCCAAATCGCTAACTCCATAATAGCTCGCACCAGCTTTAAACACATCCCGGAAAGTAAGAGCGCACAGAGTAGTGTACCCCCCTGCGCTGCCTCCGGCGATCGCCATTCTTTCGCCATCAACTAAACCCTTTTCAGCTAAATATTTAGCACCGTTAGCGCAGTCGTCAACATCGACAATCCCCCAACTATCTTGCAGTCTTTTTCTGTATTCTCGGCCGTAACCAGTGCTGCCGCCGTAATTAACATCGAGCACGGCAAAACCGCGACTCGTCCAATATTGAATTTTCAAATTCATGCTGCTAGAAGTAGCAGCAGTGGGGCCGCCGTGACTTTTGACAACAAGCGGCGGTTTTTCACCCGCAGGTGCTGCGAAATCTTGATTTTTCGGAGGATAGAAGAAACCGAAAGCAGTCAAATTGTTTTCCGTGGGGAACTCAATTGGTTCCGGTACAGAAAGATAACCCGAATTGATGCTTAAATTGCTCGATTTACGCAATATTTCTAGTTTATTTGTTCCTAAATTCAGTTGTACAATAGCAGTAGATTCTGTCGGCGAGCCTGCCAGAAAAACAACAGTTTCTCCCTGCCCTGTGACAGACGAAATATCCGTGTAAGGTGTCTCAATTGTTGTCAAATGCTTGGTCGTTAAATCAAGACTGGCTAAATACCACTGGCCTTGCTGAGTGTAGGTGCAAATAATTTTGCTTTCCGAGACAATGGCATAAGTAGACATTCCAAAAACCCACTGAGGAAGTCCGAATTCAGCCGCCATTTCGCACAAGCTGGTTTCTTTCTCTGCTTCCCCCCTTACCAAGGAGGCATTAAGGGGAGTTCTAGATTGCCAGCGGTAGAAATTCCACCAGTTAGACTTGTCAGAAACAAAATACAAAACTCCATCGGGCGACCATTCCGGTTGAAAAATCGACTCATCAACCCCGCCAGCAACTAAGTATTTTTCACCTAAAGAACCGTCAGCATTAATTTCTGCTACCCACAATTCTGTGCCATCCCACGGCATATTTGGATGGTTCCAACAAATCCAGGAAAGTAGAGAACCGTCTGGACTCAAACGAGGGGAAGCATAAAAATCATTGCCCTGAGTTAAGATTTGAATATCTTCGCCGTTATCTAAATTAATGCTAACAATAGTATTAACAGGTTCGCCCTCACCTGCATGGTCTTCGCGCACGCAAATCAGGCGATTTCTTTGCTTGTCAACTATCGCATCTGCATAGCGAGAATTAGCAGTAGGTGTCAGAGGTTCTGGTTGAGAATTTAATGTTTGAGTATAAATACGTTGGTCGGCAAAATGAGAAAAATAGACAACACCGCCAGCAACTGCAAAAGCAGCGCCGCCGTATTCGTTAACGCGAGTGCGAACATTAAAAGGATGCGGTGTCACGTCGCTGATTTTACCCTCAGGAGTGCGCCGCACGAGGACGCTTCTTCCCGATTCCGAAGGCCTTCCCTCAACCCAGTAAATATCATCGCCGTCAATAGCAATTTGTCCGAGTCCGACCGTTCCAGAAACAATTAAATCGGAAGAAATAGGCGATTTCCAAGACCCGTAAGGTGATACTTTATTCATATAGTTGAGGCAGTTGTGTTGATCGCACAAAAAAATTAATATTTGTACTTTACACTACTTCAGTCACTGGGGAAGCAAAATGTCAAAAAAACTCGTACTCATGGATCACGACGGTGCAGTTGACGACTATCTCTCAGTCGTGTTGCTAATGACAATGGAGGAAGTCGAAACTCTGGGAGTAATTGTAACTCCTGCGGACTGCTACATTCAACCGGCTGTGAGTGCAACGCGCAAAATCCTCGATTTGATGGGGCGTTCAGAGGTTCCGGTGGCGGCGAGTACGGTGCGGGGACTCAACCCATTTCCGGTGTTATTTCGGCGAGATTCCTTTGCAGTCGATCGACTTCCCATTCTAAATGAAAAAGGAACCATTGACACGCCGTTAATATCAGAACCCGGACAAAACTTTATGGTGCGAGTTTTGCGGGATGCCGCCGCACCAGTCACATTAATGGTAACGGGGCCGTTAACAACAGTAGCGCAAGCTTTAGATATCGCGCCAGAAATTGAAAGCAAAATTCAAGAAATTGTCTGGATGGGAGGCGCCCTCAATGTTACGGGCAATGTTAGCAAAGATATGGAACCCGGACAAGATATGTCGGCGGAATGGAATGCTTACTGGGACCCGATAGCAATTGAGAGAATTTGGCAAACCCAAATTCCCGTTGTCATGTGTCCTTTAGATATCACTAATAATGTACCGCTGACTGTAGAATTTTCCAATCTCTTAGCAAGACAGCGCCAATATCCTATTTCCGACTTAGCAGGACAGTGTTATGCCCTAGCAATATCTCAAGATTACTATTTTTGGGACATTTTGGCAACGGCTTATTTAGCGCATCCAGAATTTTACAAACTGCGAGAATGGGAAACAGAAATCATTACCAAAGGCATCAGCCAAGGACGCACCAAACTTAAAAGTGGAGGGCGAAAAATTCAAGCAATGCATACAGTAGACACCGCCAAATTTTACGATTACATATTACAACAGTGGGCAAGGTAAAAATCACCTTGTCTGCTACGAACGAGTGCGCCAAATCTCCGTACCAAATCCGCCATGACACGAAGATTTACCTTCTCTTCTCTTCCCTCTCTTCCTCTGCGCCCTCTGCGCCCTCTGCGGTTAAAAAAAAATCTCATCTCAAAAATGCAAAACATCAAAAAATGCTGCCAATTCTATCAATTATCCCCTTAGCCCAAACTCCTCCCGCACCTCAAGAAATAGTTCAAATTCAAGAAGTGCGACCTCTCCCCGGACAGTTGGACAACATACCAGTATTTAACAGCAACAGTCCCGAAGTAGTGCTGCAAGAAGGAATTTTGCTTTCGACATTTCCCCCGGAGGGTAAAAGATTTCCGGCGGCACATTTAAACTTTCCGTTTCAAGGACGTTTCGACATATTTGCCCACCACATAGCCCGCGCAGCTTCGCCGGAAGATTTGCGAACATTGTATCAAGGAGTAATTGTTTACAATCCTGGCAATAAACCTGTAACATTAGATATATTGCAAGCTGCGAGTTATCTCAGTCAACCGGATGCACCTTTTATTGAATTGCCGCCGCAAGTCGATAATTCAAACAGTAATATTTACGCGGGGCCGGGAAGCCGCGCTGTGAATGATATTCTCAGAGGAAGGAGACAGTCAGAGTTTGGGCCGGGGTTAATTATTCCACCGGGAAAAAGCGAACTGTTGATGAATCATCCGATACCGGTGCGGGGATTGGTACCGCCGCTAAACGGTCGATCGACCTTGATGCGGTTGCGGAGCGATGGTATAGTCTATGTTGCCAGTCTGGCGATGTTTGCCCGAGTTGACCCAGAGGAAAACGGACAGGGAAACGAGCGATCGCCCAACTTAGCAGAATGGCAAAACTTATTAGACAATGGTAATATAGCCGGGCCGCGCGATCGAACTCCCACACCGCCAGAAATCACCGAAGGTCAACTAATTTACAGCCGAGTTGCCGGTGTAGCATTAGGTTCACAATGGCGAGCACTTCTCTCAGACAACCCCGCCACCTCAAACCTAGCAATTCCCCAACCCGGAACAGCATTTTCCTACCCATTAAGCAGTCTCCCGCGCGGAATGCTGGGTACAAATCAAGTGCAAAGTGCGAGGATGTTAGTCCGCTACCCAGATACAGCATACCGCGCCCACGGCAATTACGGAATTCAATACAGTCTCAGCTTGCCGCTGTACAATTCTACCACCAACAACCAAACTGTAACTGTCGCAATTCAAACTCCAATTAAGACAGACAAATTAACTTCAGGAGGACTTAATTTTTTAGAACCTCCGGCACCTCAAACTTTTTTTAGGGGAACGGTCAGAGTGCGCTATACTGATGACAATAAAGTGCCTCAAACTCGGTACGTGCATTTAGTGCAGCGGCGGGGACAGCAGGGAGAACCTTTGGTAAAATTAGAGATGAAATCGGGAGAAAAGCGACTTGTAGAAGTGGATTTTATTTATCCGCCCGATTCGTCGCCGCCGCAAGTTTTGACTGTGAAAACGAATTAAATTTGAGCAGCAGCTACGGGTAGGCAGACGCCTACAAAGACAATGCGTAATTAACCTGATGTGTTTTTATTTTTGCGCTGCGCGGAATTGATTTGTCTCTAGTTGCTATCGGCAAAAAAAAGATGAACTTATCAAAAAATTTCTGGATTGTTGCTTGTTTTGTGTACGTTTTAATTCTTCTCATTATCATGCTTTTAGCAGGTACGGGGAAATTAGTCAACTTTCCTCTCGCTCATCCGCCTTATGACAAACTCGGCCACTTTATTTTGTACGGAATAGCATCTTTTCTGTGCCACAGAGCAACTGGAAAAAAAAATATCAATTTGTTTAATTATTCAATTCCTTTCGGGCCCGCAATTTTTACTATGTTCACGGCTGCCGAAGAAATGCTGCAAGCGCTTTTACCAAATCGCAGTGCTAGTATTGAAGATTTTTTATTTAGTTTTTGCGGGATTGCAGTTTTTTATTGGATTGGAGAAGTTTGGGATAGAAAAAAAGGGCATTGATGATATAGAAGGAAGTTCGGCAACGGATTTTGTAACGGATGTAACGGATGTAACGGATGTAACGGATGTCAGGAAGAAAGAAGAAGGAAGTTTCTAGAGTGCACAATGCGAACTGGTTGACGAGTGTCAGCCACTTTTTTTACTGGTGACTTTGCGCGCACGGGTAAAGAGATATTTGCAGCACAAAGGGGAGCAAATGTCAATACGCTGGCTGCTGTGGCCGCCGTTAAAAATTAAAATTTTTTGAACTTGTTTAAGATTAGCAATTAACCGGGATTTCCCATCTCGACAATGTGTTTGAGAGCGTTTAATCACTCTCTTCCAAAAAGGTTTGTACTCGACCGTTCGGTCGCAAAACAACTCGAATTTTCGGGTTTTTGCCATTAGAAACGGCAGAAACAAACGGCTCGCCGGCTAATGGCATATTAATTTGCTCGATATAATCTGCTGCTGCTTTTCCCATCGGCACAATATTTTGAACTGACCCATTTTCATCGATCAGCACGCTGTATTCCAAAGTTTGTTCCATTCCTTCTGGAGGCTTCCAGCGTTCCTCAAAGTAAGTTCTAGCTTCTGAAACTTGAGGAATTGTATCAAATAAAGTGCGGTTTTTTTGACTCGCCGCTGCCTGGTTGTTGTCCTCGGGCTCGGCTGGGGGTTGAGCGTCCTCAAGAGGTGGGAGTTCGGTACTGGCGGGGGGGACAATCGGCTCGATGGGGCGGGGGGAGGCTTGCGGCGGGGGAACGGGAAATCGGGAAGCAGACAGGGAGGGCGGCAGGGGAGGCGGTACGGCGGGAGCTAGTCTCGGCGGTAGGGGGGGCAGCACGTAGGGTACTGGTGCGGGTGCTTGGGGGGCGGAAATGGGCGGTTCTTCGGGGGCGGGAATAGTGATTGTTTGCCCTTGAGGGAAAGCTGGGGCGCTCTGTGGGGCGCTGGCTGTGCTGCCGTTGGGGGGAAATAGCAGGGGTGGCTGCTGGATGGGGCTGGGTCTGTTGCTGGGGGGATTTGGGGCGAGGGCGATGGGGGGCAAGCTGGGGCTGGGGGAGGCAGCGGTGTTGATGGGCGGGGGCGGCAGGGGCGGTAAACCGGGTGTGGCTGCGGGTGTTGGTGCTGCGGGTGTCGGTAGGGCGGGAACTGGACTGGGGGAGACGCCGGCAGCTAACTGGGGGTTTCCTGGAGCGGTGCTCAATTGTGGATTGGCGGGGGCTGTGACGGGGGCTGTGGCTGTTTGCGGGGAGGTGGCGGCCCGATCAAGCATTTTGATAATTCCTGTCGTCAGACCCGCGCTGGCGACCATCATTGCTGCCACCTTAAGCCAGGGTGAGGACAGCGGCCCTCGGGGTTCGCGGTTGAGGTTGGGAAGCGCCATCACTTCGGCGGCGCAGTCATCTAGTGCTGTGGCCAAGTCAAACAGTTGCAGGGTGCTCAAGGGAACTACTGGCCCGGATTCAGCAGCGCTCAAAGAGCCTAAAAACAAGTTGTGGGCCAGCAAGCCGCGGGGTTCTAAGCGGGGGGGAACCGGAAGGTAGGCAGGGTTCGGGGCGGGGGTTGGGATAGAGTAGGGGTTGGAAGTTGCTAGTTCGGAAGTGTTGACGGCTCGATCGAATAGGACGGCGTTAGGCGCGGCTTGTGGCGAGTCTGGCCCAGCGGTACGAGCGGTTTGAGAGTTGAGGTTGCTTTCCCAATCGCGGGATTCGCCGAGGAAGTTTTGGACGTAGGTGCTAACAGCTTCGTGGAGGGTTTCGAGTTGAACTCGATCGCCCCTGAGGGTAACGTGTTCGGTATCTGGCAGCCTGGGGTCGTCGAGTCGCAGCTCGAAACTTAAAGATTTAAACACTGGTTGGCCCGCCCAGCGAGATAGAGGCGAACTTTTGGCTGTAATTTCCAGCGTGCAAGTGGGGGGCGTGTACCGTTTGAGAACCATAGCAGAAAGTCTGTTGACTGTTGGCTGTTGACTGTTGGCTGTTGACTGTTGGCTGTTGGCTGTTGACTGTTGGCTGTTGGCTGTTGTTTAATTTTTAGCGCGATCTAGAAGAGCCAGCCAGAGGCGGCGGTGGCCGCCGGGACTGCTGTAAAACAGCAAATCGATCAGGAGTTTGAGGGCTAAATCAGTTAGTTCTCGCGCCGATAAATTTTCTGCATCTTCCATGCGCGAGCCATAAGTGTTGCTGAACCTGTCAATATAATCTCCCAGCAAAGCGATGGTATGAGGTTCGCGGTTTTGCTCTGCCATTTGTTCCAGCAAAGCAACAGCGCGGCGGATTAAAGCTTGGTGCTGTTTTGCCAAATGACAGCTTATCAAAACGAGCGATCGAGCTTCCTCCACATCGAGTTTTTTGCGCCCTCCGTGGCCTTTCCGCAGCGGGTTAGATTGGCGCAGCCGCCACAAAGCTACCCGATCGGCTACCATTGGCTCTAAATTCAGTTCGGCTGCTACCTTGAGCATCGCCTCTGAGCCAATTTCTGCCAGTGCTTCTAGGGCTAACAGCACTAAATCCAGTTGGGCTTTAATGTTGTCCAACTGGGTAGGTTCTGGTGCTTTTTGGGTCAATTCTTCCCAGTTGGGAGATTGGCCCGTTTCGTTTGTGGGAGCGGAGGACTTTACGGTCGAGCGCATGGCTTCAGCACGGGAAATTAAGACAGGTTGAGGCAGGATATCAAACAGTATGCAGTGATTAAAGCTTAGCGCCCTGTGGGCAACAGCACATCTGTTTATTTGTCTCCATAGCTCGTTGCTTTGATTCCGGCAATCCTAACTGCTGGACGGAGTTGCGGGTTAAAAGTTGCGGTTTCAAGTTCGATCGATCGCAATCCGCAAAACCCATAGATTTTCACCCCTAACCATCCTACGCCACACAGTGACCGAAATCAAATCAGTGCTTTGAAACTATTGGGACTTATATCAATGCAAAGATCCTAGCGCTCTCGAATGCTACTTATAGTCTGTCGCTACTTATAGTCTGTCAGATTATAGTTGTCATTGCTTCATCTGGCGCGATCTATGGATATTACGGAGCAATTTGGTAAAAAAGTTAGACATTTCAGAAAGCTCAGAAATCTTTCCCAAGATCAGCTTGCAGAACTATCTGCATTACATCGCACCTATATTGGTTCAGTTGAACGAGGTGAAAGGAATATAACGCTACTTAATGCAAGCAAAATAGCCAAGGCATTATCCGTTAGTCTAGCTGATCTGGTAGTTGATGATGACTGAAAGAAGACTAGAGGAAATTTTAGGAAGATACCAAAACTCATTTACAAAAAAAATTTATGCAGAAGAGAATGAAGAACACGATATTTTAATGGATGTGTTTGGTATTTCTCCAATTATAAAAAAAGAAAATAGGCAATATTGGGGACGTGAGTTAGGTATGTGTTGGCAATTGTTAGTTACTGAAACGTGTAAAACATATTGCAGTAGCTTTCAGCCAGCATTTAAAGTCGGAAGCGATGAGCCGTGCGATCTGATTGTGGAGCGGTACGCAATAGATACAAAATATCGTATTGGCTCAGGAGATTCTGGAACACTGAAAAAGTTCAAATCTTATGGCCCACTACTTCGTACTTATAATTACGAACCCGTATTCTTAATTCTTAGACAAGATAATTTGCCCGCAGCTATTACAGCGTGCAAAGTAGGGACTTGGAAAGTTTACACAGGGGACGATTCGTTTGAGTTCATACAAAAAATAAGCGGATTTGATTTAAAGTCATTTCTTATTGAAAAAGTGGGAGAATTCCCTGTATACCGCTGAAACTATCAAGGCGCTTGTTGATAATCTCTATGTAGTCCGGTACTATTTCAATGCCAACATACCTAATGCCAAATTCTTTCGCCGCCAGCAATGTGGTTCCAGATCCTGCGAAAGGATCGATTAGAATAGAATTTTCCAAACGCGGTACAAATATTTCGACCAGCTTTCTCATTAGAGCGATTGGTTTAACGGTGCAATGGACGTTAAACTCCTCGGTTTTCTCACGCTGTATACCTTCTAAAATATTTGACTGAAAACCACCGAACTGATCTTTAGTATAAAATAGACCAGTACCATACTCCTGTAGAGTTTCCAAGTAATTATTGACCAGTGGTTTTTGAAGTACGCAGATCGCTTCCCATTCATTCCTCAGACAACTGTGCCAACCCTCCCATTTTTCAGGATTTTCATATCCTTTCTTCTCTAACTGTTGTTTGATATTGACACCTTTAGGGATACCACTCGATCTTTTATAAACAAGAATATCTCTCGCATAGAAACCAGCACTTTCAAGTGCAACTTGTACGTGAGCAACAGTCCGTGTGCTGTTGAAAACTAAAACTGTCGCACCCGGTTTGCAGATCCGAAAAAGCTGCTCGCCCCACTCAAAGCACCACTTTTCATAATCCAGAGTGTTGTTACGATTCCTTTGATACCATTTTTCGTTTCTGACTCCACCTGCTAAACCACTGCCATAGGGAATGTTTTTAACCAGGGTTTTATTTCCCTTGCCATTGACTCTTTCCATACGCCTTTGAATTTCTGAGTCATCCCATCTATGACCAATAAATTCATAATTATAAGGTGGGTCAGTGATACAGGCAGAAATATAATTTTCTGGCAAGGTCTTCATCACTTCACGACAGTCGCCAACCAAAACTTCATTTGAGGGAGTTTTTTTCATTAATCAGGCAGTTACTAAAGTGGGAAATCAACTCTTAATTATGCCACATTTGCAGTATAGTATCCATTCCGGTTGTATCACTACGATCTGTTCGTTGCAACTTGTTTTGCTGCCGACAAATATATATAGCAATCCTAAAGGAGTCGTAAATTTTTTACCCCACCCCAACCCTCCCCGAACCCGCGGTTCGGGAGTAAGAAAATTACAAATGATTTAGGATTGCTATAATTACGAGTCAACCGGAAATGCGTAAATCCTGACTATTTCAAATAAACCACCGTCACACCTGCACCTCCTTCTTTTTGACTGGCGAGCTCAAAGCGGGAAACCTGCGGGTGATTCGCGAGGAACTCGTGAACGCCGCGCCGCAACTGTCCCGTACCTTTGCCGTGAATTATCCACAGCACTCCGTATTCCACGGCCTTGGAAAGAGCTCTGTCTATTTCGATTTCTGCGTCTGAGACTCTCGCACCCCGTAGGTCGATCGAATTATTAGCAGTGCGAATGGCGATTTCGGGATTGGGTTTTGCAGGTTCCGACGCTGCTTGCTTAGCTTTAGCGGTAGCGAGTGCTTGTGCTTGGGCTGCAACCTTGGCTAATTGAGCTTTAGTTTCGGGTTTTTGACCGTCGAGAGATTCAATTTCTCCCAGTTTGACAGTCATTTTCATAATCCCAAACCGGACGCTCAACTCTTCGTTAGCGTCGGGGCCGCTGAGGACTTCGGCGGTTTGGCCCAAGCTGGGAATGCGGATGCGATCGCCCACTTTCGGCATAAAACTCGGTTTGGGTTTAGCCGATTGTTGGCGAGAAGGCAGGTGTTTTTGGGAAATTTGATTTAAGGTTTCTGTCGCTTGTTGGGCATTTTGAGCCGTCTGGTTGCCCGACTGCAAGCGACGAATGATTTGAGCAATTTCTGATTTTGCCGAGCCTATCGCCTCATTTACTGCCACTTCCTGAGCTATTTTTAGTTCTCGCTCCCGCTCTTGCAAAGCGGCTGCTTTTTGAGAAACTTCTCTGTGCAGTTTTTCGGTTTGGTGTAGCAGTTGAGTTGCTTCTCTGGCCTTGGTTTCCTGTTTCCGGCGCTGTGCTTCGAGTCCAGCAATCACTTGATTGACATCTTGAGAGGCTCCCCCGACATAGGTTTGAGCTTCTTCGACAATTTCTGCTAGCAAACCGAGTCTTTTGGCAATAGTCAGGGCGTTGGAACGTCCGGGAATTCCCCACAGCAAGCGATAGGTTGGCTGCATGGAATTGTCGTCAAATTCTACTGAGGCATTTTCAAAGCGGGAGTCTTGATATTTGAGGGCTTTGAGTTCGCCAAAGTGGGTAGTTGCAACTGTTAATAGGGAATGTTGGGCGAGGTATTGCAACAGGGCGATCGCCAATGCACTGCCTTCTGATGGGTCTGTCCCCGCTCCTACTTCGTCTAACAAAACTAAAGATTTGGGAATTGGTAATTGGGAATTCGGATTTGGGATTTGGGGTTGGGGAATCTGTAATTTAGGTTTGAGAATTGGGAGAGCAGAAACAGTGTTCTGTGTATCTGTGGCTTCTTGGTCTTGCTGTTGGGAATTAGTAATTGGAAGGTTTGAATTTTCTTCGCCTTCAACCTGCGATTTATTGTGTAAAACTTCTAAAATGCGGCTGATGCGGCGGATATGGCCGGAGAAAGTAGACAAACTTTGCTGCAAAGATTGTTCGTCACCAATATCGGCCAAAATATTGTCGAACCAAGGCAATTCTACGGGTTCGCGGGCGGCAACAAACATTCCTGCTTTCGCCATTAAAGCTGCCAAGCCCAAGGTTTTGAGGGTGACTGTTTTGCCACCCGTGTTGGGGCCAGTGATGGCGACGACGCGGATGTGCGGGGCGATCGTTAAATCGACCGGCACGACGGGAAAGCCTTGCTCGTGCTGTTGCTGCCAAACTAATAAAGGATGGCGCAACTGGCGCAGGGTAATTTGCGATCGCAGGTTGCGAATTAATAATTGACTGTTTTCTGAGTTTTCCTCCTCTTCTTTTTCCTCATCTTCTTTTTCGGGATTTTTTGGTGCTAATTCTGGCTCTCCCAATTCGATAAATTTCGGCGGATTTGCTTGCAACCAAAAACTATAACGCGCTTTAGCGGCGGCTAAATCTAAAGTTGTAACTACCACCACCAATCTGTCTAAATCTGGTTTGACTGCTGCGACTTGCTCGGTGAGGGCGCGGCGAACTGCTTCTTCTTCGGCTTGTTCTTGCCTGAGCAACTGCCGCATTTGGTTGTTAAGATTGACTGTGCTGTGGGGTTCTACGTACAGTGTCGCACCGCTAGCCGAGGAGTCGTGAACGATGCCCGGTATGGCATCTTTTTGGGGAGCTTTGACTGGAATGACAAAGCGTCCGCTTCTTTGGGTAATTAGCTGTTCTTGTACGGCGTTGGATTGGCGCTGCAAAATCCCCTGCAATATTTGATAAATGCGATCGCGCAACTGTCGCATTTGAACTCTAATTCCTGCTAATTTAGGAGTTGCTCTGTCTGCTACTTGAGCGCGATCGTCTATACAGCGATGGATTTCTTGCTCTAGTTCAGGATAAGTCCGCAATTGGGCTGCCAGTTCTTTGAGCGTCGGCACATCTGGCTGAGAGTCAATTATCCGGCGCAATTGCCTTGCTCCGGCCAGGGTAGTAGCAATTGCCAGCAATTCTTCGCCGGTGAGCAAACCTTGGAGTTCGGCTCGCTGCAGCGAAGTGCCGATGTCTTGGATTCCTTCAAAACTCAAAGCACCGCCAGCGCGGCTCTCTAACTGATAAGTTTCCTGAGTTTGGGCGAGGAGTTCTGCTGTTTGAGCTTGAGTTGCCGGGATTGCGAGGTCTAGGGCGGCGGCGACGCCGAGTTTGGTCGCAGCGAAGGTAGCCAAGTGCTGACACAGGCGCGGCCATTCTAATAGTTCTAGTGTTTCGGCTTGAATCAAAGTTGAGGTGGTGTTGGTAATTGGCATTCCCAGGCGCTGACCGAGAAGGTGAATTTAACGATACTATTAATTGATTTTAAAGTTTTTTATTGTTTCCTGGCGCAACTTGAGAAAGTATCTGCGATCGCCCTCAGCAGTCTTTCGGCAGAAAGCTCTGATGTACCATTAATTACGAAGGAGAAAATTTGCATTTTTGCATTGCCCGTCTAAAATTATACCTTCTAGTGATACCAGTCCCCAAAAAATATGCAACTGTAGCCAAGCTCCCAACTATTATTATACAGTAAGTCATTCCCAATTTTTTACTCTAAAATATAAAATCTAAAATGGTATGGGCTATTTTTGGTTTTGAGGGAGCGGGCATCCGTTGTTTTTTGATGTAATTGAACTATTTTGGAATTTTAAATCTGTCAGCGCAATTCTGGCGGTTGTATCCTAAAAAGTAATTTGTGGAGTTGGTAGAAGTATGGCAAAGATTCTGGCGATCATCGGGGATACTGTGACTTTTCAAGTTGTCCAAGAGTTACTCAGCCAAGAGGGACATCAGGTGAGAGTCGTTTCCGACGACCAAGAGGGTTTAGACTTGGCGAGGGAAGTGTCCCCCGATGCGATAATTTGCGACGGGACTTCGCCTCAAATCAACTTTTTGGAGGTGTGCCGGCTGGTGAAAGCCGATTCCCTACGGGATAGCTTCGCTTCACGAGAATTGGCGGCAGCCTATTTTATTCTGCTGACAACACCGAAGCAATTTGATGAAATTCAAGAATTGGATGCGCCCTTTGACGATTTTCTGTTTAAACCGATAGTTAAGCAGGAATTATTGGCGCGGGTGCGCGCGTCTCAGCGATCGCGCGAGTTGAGGGCGCAGTTGGCTCTCACCCAGCAAGAATTGCAACTGTCGCGCGATCGAATGCTGCAAACAGAAAAAATGTCAAGTTTGGGCGAATTGGTATCAGGTATCGCCCACGAAATTAACAACCCAATTACTTTTATTTACAGCAATCTAACTCACGTCCAAAGCTACGCTACCGATTTAATTGACCTGCTGCGATTGTATCAAAAACAGCTAGTAGCTCCTGGAGCGGAAATTCTGCAAAAACAACAAGATATGGATGTGGAATTCGTACTCGACGATTTATTAAAAATTGTGAGTTCCATGCGTACCGGGAGCGATCGCATCCGCCAAATAATTTTGTCGCTACAGGATTTTTCCCGCAGCGATCGATCGGGCTGGCAGTTATTTGATGTTTCCGACGGTTTAGAAAATACTCTGTTATTGTTACAGCACCGCTTGCCGGCTCGCGAGGGAAGGCGAGACATCAAGGTGATCAAACAATTCGGCAATTTGCCACAGATTGAATGTTACGCAGGGCTGCTCAATCAAGCTTTTCTGAATATCATCAATCACGCGATCGATGCTTTGGAAGAGTCGGCTCAAGAGTTAGAGGAGTTGGAATCCATCAAATTTAAGCCAGTCATTTTGATTACCACTCAGGTGGTCGATGCTCAGCGAATTTCGATTGAGATTGCTGATAACGACATCGCACATAGCAAAGATACCACAGCCGAAATTTCTGAGCCATTTTTGGGAGCAAAACCTGCGGAACCACCCATATCATCGGGACTTGCTCTCAGCTATCGGATAATTGTAGAGCAGCACAAAGGAGAGTTCAAGTGTTTTTCCGAACCGGGTAAAGGCACTAAAATTCAGATAGAGATTCCGCTGCGTCACAGTTAATTAACAGTATTTACCGTTGGTGGGGGCGGGTTTTTGAGATAGTTTGTTTTAGCCTGAAATTCTTGTGAATCCGCCCCTACAATGACTGCACTTTTTTAAGGTAAAATTTTGTAGAGGGAATGGCAGAAGTTATCGAAAAGAGACTTGAGTTGATATTTAAGAGATTTGAAGGAGAGAGGAAGAGAATAGAAATATGAATAATTCCAAGAGGGGAAACCACGGGAGATTGCCCCTACAAAACACGGTTATGTAGATGTTGCGTGTCTAGGAGTGGAATAACTAAAGGGAGACTTGCGCGCCTTGAGTATCGAGGCAGATCGCCCTTACATCTGCCTTTACCTCAAATTCCATCCAAGCAGCCGCCATTTCCCTCACAACCGCATCAGCATTAGTAGCATCCGTTAAAGCCAAAAGCGTTGGGCCCGCACCGCTAATTACCATTCCACAAGCCCCTGCATTCACGGCGGCTTGTTGCACCGCTTCATATCCCTTAATCAGTGATTGCCGATAAGGCTGGTGAATTTTGTCTTGGAGGGCGCAGCGCAGCCAGTTTTGATTGCCACTTTCCAAAGCCCGCACTAGCAAACCGAGGTGTGCAGCATTAAAAATCGCGTCAGCCTTACTGTAATCTGCTGGCAAAACTTGGCGCGCTTCGGCTGTAGAAAGCTCAAAATCGGGAATGGCTACCACGGGCACAATATTTGGATGCCAGGGAATGTCGCAAATTTCCCAGGAACCCCCCCCCTGCCCCCCCTTACTAAGGGGGGGTTGGGGGGGTGGATTGCTAGCAGCGAGGCGACAACCTCCGAGTAAAGCGGGGACAACGTTGTCTGGATGTCCTTCAAGTTCGATCGCCAATTGCATCACTTCCACCTGACTCAAAGGCTTTCCGGCTAATTCATTTGCACCGACTAACCCACCGACAATAGCTGTGGCGGAACTCCCCAAACCTCTAGCCAGCGGCACTTGCATATCTATATGTATGGCTACAGGGGGCGGCGATTGGTTGAGGCGATCGTATAACTTGAGAAAAGCTTGATAAGCGAGATTGCTGTCGTCTGTCTTGACTTTGGCGGCTTCTTTGCCTGTAACAGTAATTTTTAGTTTCTCTGTTGCTGAGGGTTCGAGTCGGGAGAATTGGAAGCGGTTGTAGAGGCTTAAAGCGGCGCCGATGCAGTCAAAGCCGGGGCCTAGGTTGGCGGTTGTGGCGGGTACGGTGACGGTGACAGTGGAAGTTTCGGGCATTTTTTGAATAGTTAATTTGGAGTGTTTAACCGCAGACGGAGACAGATGAACACAGATGAATTTTTGGTGTTTGTGCGATCGACTATTTTAACTGATTCCTAGAACATCTTCGTAAATTTGTGCGATCGGGCATTGAAAGTCTACGCTAGCCAAGCGAACTTCTTCGCCCTCCGCGTAAGGGTAAAGTTCCCAGCGCCCTTCTGCATTGCGCTGGTAAGATTCTACACTGATTCTTTCTTGGTTAATAACTACGTATTCTTGTAAAGTTTCTAAGGTGCGGTAGTCGGCAAATTTATTTCCGCGATCGAATGCTGCTGTTGTTGGAGATAAAACTTCTACGATTAAGCGCGGGTAGCGTTTGAAATATTCCAGGCTTCTATCTCTTTCATCGCAAGTCACCATGATATCTGGATAGTAAAACACGTCGGCTTGCTCAATTCTGGCTTTCATGTTTCCCCCATAGATGCGACAACCTCTGCCTCTAATATGAGTTGTGAGCAAGTTTACTAAGTTGATGCAAATAGTTTCATGGGCATCACTTGCTCCTGCCATTGCATAAATTTCGCCTTGTCTGTATTCGTGCTTGATGGGGCTGATTTTTTCGCCTTCTAAATAGTCTTCTGGGGATGCGTACTTGTGACTTTTGTTGGCAATCATAATTGCTCTTTGTTAAAGACTAACCATATTATAATTATAATATGTTTTCAAAAGCCATTTATTCTTGCAGCATTTCAAGGTGCTTGATGGCATCTTGATAATCGTTGGTATTGCCATCTTTTTGATAGAGTTCGGCTGCTTTCTGATAATCGGCGATCGCCCCCGGTTTGTCTTCTAAGAATTCGCGGGCTCTGGCGCGGTTGTAGTAGGCATCGCCGTAGTTGGGGTTAATTTCAATTGCGCGATCGAAATCTGCTTTAGCTGCTGGATAATCTTTGAGATTGCGGCCGTGGATGATGCCGCGTTTGTTGTAGGCTTTGGCGTAGTTGGGGTTGAGGCGGATGGCTTCGGTGTAATCAGCGATCGCCCCTTGAATATCTCCAGCCTCTGATTTGGCTAAAGCACTATTGAATAAATCTTCAGCAGGATTTTGAACAATCGTTTTTTGAGCTATTAATATTGCGGAGGATTTAGCAGAAACAGGGGATATATTACCAAAGATAGTAAAGATTACTAGAGTAGCAATTAAATTGTAAAATGATGATTTCATAATTTAGGCAAAAATTTGAGCTACAGAACAACTAAAACCGGGCAACAAAGGGGAAGTTAGTTCATCATTGTTCAACAGTGTAGCAATGATCCTTAAACTTGCTTGTTCCCTGCGATAAACTTCTATTTGTCGCAACCGCCAATTCACAATCCAGTATTCCTGTACTCCTCGTACCGAATAGAGTCTGAGTTTCAAATCTCTATCCCGTCTTTCATTGTCTGCACCGGGGGACAATACTTCAACAACGAACTCAGGCGCGGCGGTTAAATAGCCTGCTTCGTCTAGCAAGATAGCCAAGCGTTCATTGCTGGCCCAAACTACATCAGGAATAACGTTATCAGCATCCGTGAAAATTATACCCGGATTGATTCCTGCTCGTCCTAAATTAGTCTCTCGCGACCAAGTATTAAGTTCTTGGTAGAGGTTGCCTATAGCCTGTTGATGACCCCAATGCGGTGCTCTAGTCACAAATAGCTCCCCATCAATAATTTCATAACGATCGCCGTTATCGGGCAATAGTTCTAAATCGGCGGTAGTCCAGCGTACTTTATCAGATATTGTCTGGTTCATACAAGCACTCTTGATAGGTGATAGAAACATTCTAAACGATCGAGCTTCTACACGATCCACAGCTTGAAACAATCGGCATACACTGACTTTCGCTTTCTGCAGGCGAAACTCAGAATATTGAAACCCGCCTGGGTGCGGGTTTCGTTTTTGTTGATGCGATTTGGCATCGCCGAATTGTCCGATCGGCAAATTTAAAATTATTTAAAATTTCAAATCGCGCGGTTACTTCAAAATAGTTTTAGAAGCAATCCGAGTTTTCTTGCGATCGGCTTCACTCAATTGTTCACCAGATTGCAAACGAGTAGCAGAGGTTTGCAGCACAGTTGCGGCACTTTTATCGCCCATTTGCAAAGCAGTTTTAGCTGCTGTTTGCAGCATCGTTGCCGCGCCGGCGCGATCGCCCTGTTGCAATCTAGTTTCTGCGAGTTGAGTTTGGCGGTATTTAGCCAAAGCTAAAATGTGCTGCTGTACAGTCGGGTTAAGAGCCGGCTGATAAACTTTCTGGACATTAGCAGAAACTGCAACAGGATCGGAAAGCAAACTTTGACCGACAGTCGGATCGTCGTAGCGAATTTGCAATTGCCCGATCGCCTGTGTACCTTCGGGCAACTGTCCAATATAAATATTAGCCAAAACTACTCGCTCTATATCCTTCATTAAATCTCCCAGGCGCACCATAAAGCGATCGCCCTCTTGCTGTACCGGTAATTCGATCGTATCCGGGGAAACTTGGGCGATCGGTTTGAGTTCGGCTAACCGTACTTTTGGCATCAGTGAAAATAGCAAATAAGCATTAGTCAAACCTACACCTTGGATGCGAGTAAATAGTTTGCCAAACTCGTCAACCGCATCTTCGGGACGCTGAATGTGAGCCAGAGCACCGCCGCCAGCGTCAGCAATCTTTTCCAAAATATCCTGGTTCCAGTTATCGCCAAATCCCAAAGAATTTAAAGTCATGTTGTAGTCGGCAGCCAATTTAGCCAACTTCAAACAGCGGCTGTCGTCGCCGTGTTCGTTTTCGCCGTCAGTCAGCAGAAATGCTTGAGATATAGCTTCTTTTTTGCCTTTGCCCAACTCTTCAATACCTAACTTAATGCCCTCATCAATTGCTGTGCCACCGGCCGAGCGCAATTGCTCAATTTGCCGTTTAATGCTGCTGGGATCTCCTACAATTTGATTGGGGACGAGGACTTTGGCTTTATGATCGAAAGCCACCGCGCAAAAGCGATCCCCAGGCTTCAACCTGTCTAGCAACCGTCCGGCGGCTTGTTTGACGGTTTCCAAGGGGCGTCCGCCCATAGAACCGCTGTGGTCGAGAATCAGGCACAGGTTTAAGGGTACGCTGGAGTCGATCGAGCTTGCCGTCGCAGACACCGAAATCGCTAGCTGGCGCTGCGTTGAGGGCGCAGCAGCGTCAAGGTTAGGGTCGTTTAAAACCGGGAGCAAACTAACTTTCATGCGGGATACCTAAAGATTGCGTTAGTATTTCTTTAAGAATAGCTCCATCAGTTCAGGCAACATTTCGGTTATATGAACACACCAATTAAAGCTGTGCAATCGCCATACTACGGGGAAGGGAACTCTCGGACGCCACCTCCCGATTTGCCATCCCTGTTGCTGAAGGAGCGGATCGTTTATCTGGGGATGCCTCTGGTGCCTGCGGTAACAGAACTGATTATCGCTGAACTGTTGTTCTTGCAGTACGAAGACCCGGATAAGCCGATCAAAATCTACATCAACTCGACCGGCACTTCTGGTTACAGTGGCGAACCCGTCGGCTTTGAAACAGAAGCCTTCGCTATCTGCGATACGATCAGGTACATTAAGCCGCCTGTGCACACTATTTGCCTCGGTTCGGCAATGGGGATGTCTGCGATGCTGTTAGCGGCTGGTACAAAAGGCTTTCGGGCGAGTTTGCCGCACGCTTCGATTGTGTTGCACCAACCCAAGGCTTACACGCGGGGTCAAGCAAGCGACATTCAAATTCGGGCTAAGGAAGTGCTGGCAAATAAAGCGACGATGCTTGAGATTTTTGCAAGCTGTACTGGCCAACCGATCGAAAAGATTACTAAAGATATGGATCGGTTGCTGTACATGACGCCCCAGGAAGCTAAAGAATACGGTTTGATCGATCGCGTTCTTGAAAGTTCGGAAGAATTGCCGAAACCGCTGCCTGCAGGAGTCATCTAACTGGGAATGGGGAATGGGGAATGGGGAATGGGGAATGAGTAAGAATTAAGGGTTAATGGCTAGTAGTTTCTACCCTGATTAGTTATTCAATAGTCTTTTTATGACTAACAATTCCCAATTACCGATTCCCAATTACCAATGCCCGATGCCCGATGCCCAATTGCCCGATCACCAATTACCAACTAAACGGAGTTCCGAATTATGCCTATAGGTGTGCCAAAAGTTCCCTACAAAATGCCGGGTGGTTATGATACTCAGTGGATTAATATCTACGATCGCCTCTACCGGGAACGAATTATTTTCTTGGGCAGGGACGTTGACGATGAAATTGCTAATCAAATCATCGCTGTGATGCTCTATCTTGATTCGGAAGATTCAGGTAAGGATATTATTTTGTACATCAATTCCCCAGGCGGAATGGTGTCGGCAGGCATGGCTATTTTTGATACCATGCAGCACATTAAATCGGACGTGGTGACGATTTGTGTGGGCTTGGCTGCTTCGATGGGTTCTTTCCTGTTAGCTGCCGGTGCGAAGGGGAAACGGTTAGCTTTGCCTCACTCGCGAATCATGATTCACCAGCCTTCTGGGGGCACGCGGGGACAAGCAACGGATATTCAGATTGAGGCGAAAGAGATTCTGCGGCTGCGCCACGAACTCAATAATATCTATGCTAAGAATACTGGCAAGCCGATCGAGAAAATCGAGAAGGACATGGATCGCGACTATTTCATGTCCGCTGAGGAAGCCAAGGAATACGGCTTGATTGACAGAGTGATCGAAGAGCGTCCGTAAGTTGTTTGTTCGCTTCAGTAGTGCGGGCAACCCTCGCACTACAATCTAGTTCGCAGTAAATTGTGGCAGAATCTTTACATTTAAGGATTCTGCCATATTTAATGGTATTATCAACGCTCATTCATGCTAGATGGATATTGCAGATTATTACCGACAGTTAGGACTCAGGTCTGGTGCGAGTTTATCGCAAGTTAAGGCCTCTTATCGGCAGTTAGCCAGACAGTATCACCCCGATGTGAATCCGGGAAACGAACAGGCTAAGAATAAGTTTATTGCTATTACTGAGGCTTATAAGTTCTTGGTGAATGTTGCCCCCCACCATGTTGCGGGGTCGAAAGTTGCCAACTCAACTGTGCCGCCTACTTCGACACCGCCGGATCAGAGGGTGAAAGCTCAACCGCAGGCAGTTAAAGTGACTCGAAAAGAGGCCGCGGTTCAATCTAATGCGGATCTGTCGGCGGTGGAACAAAAGTTAAAGCAAGATGCTTATGTTGAGTTGCAGCAGTTGCTGAAATATCAGAGGTTCCCGCGGGCGATCGCCTTGATTGAGGGTTTGGCCCAGCGGGTTCCCGAAGATTTGGAGGTGCGTCAGTGGCAAGCCATCGCCTATCAGCGCTGGGGACGGCATTTGATCGGAGAAAAGCAGGTTGATAAGGCGAGAATTTATTTGAAAAAGGCTGTGAAAACTGACCCTCACAATCGGGCTTTGTGGGCAGAAGTTGAGCGGGATTTTCGCCGGCTGGAAGAGATTTATTGAAGCGATGTTGCGTCCCCCTTTTGCAGGGGGTCTGCGTCGTGAATTTTTAATTTTTCTAAAATAACTTGGGTATTTTCAGGTCGGTTTTCCGGTAGCGGTTCCATCAATTCGTCGATCGAGTCTAGGAGTAACGGGTCAATATCTACAGCCTGGTTCCTCCAATTAATTTTACCAGTTTTTTCATTAACGGGAAAGTAGCTCGGCTCTATGCCTGTTAATAAATGTACAAAAGTACGCCCTAGGGCAAAAAAGTCCGATCGCACCCCTGCTTTACCTAGAATTTGTTCCGGTGCGGCGTATCCAGCAGAACCTATGGGTGCGGTATCTATATCTGCTTCTGTGGCGGCGCCGAAGTCAATTAATCTCAATTTCCCAGTGGCTTCAACCATCAGGTTGGATGGCTTAATATCCCGATGCACTAAATGGTATTTGTGGATTTCCTGCAAAATATGAAGCATTTGTTGCAGCCAATCAAGAGCGAGATTTTGAGAAACGTACTGTTTTTTAGTTAATAATTCTGCCAAGTTTTCTCCGGTAATTTTTTCCATCACCAAACAAGACAGTTTTTGGAAATTATGAGGGAGTTTAATTTGGAAATAACCATCAGGTTCGACTTGGGGAACGGAGCCCTTTCCAGCCAGCCAAATCAAAACTCGCGCTTCTTGCTTGAACAAGCGAACTAAATCGGGGTTGTGGGTGTGTTTCAAGACTTTTAAAATTTTGACAGTTCCCCATTCGTTTTCCCCGGTTCCCAAATCTTCGACTTCAAAAATGTCTGTGGGGCGTCCGGGATTGGGCGATCGCACTGGTTTAAGGATACGATAGCGATCGCCAATTAACAAATCCGTGCCACAAGCCTGACAATTTTGAGCAGCAGCAGGATTTTCGCGTTGTTCGCATTGAGGATTGATGCAGTAAATCATCGGCCTTGATACGTCCACGACAGACGGATTTAACAAATTGATTCAATTATTAGCATAAAACCCAGCAGTTCTGACCTTACTACTGGGTTTATATTTACCGCCCATTTACGCACGCTATCACATTTAAGTCAAGGATTTAAGATTAATAGCATCGCGCTCTACCGATTGAGCTACCCCCCTGCGTTTGGTAGAGGGGGCTGGATATGAGCCAGCAACCTCGATGATGTTATTTTTTCCTGACATTCGTTTTAGCGATCGGCGGTGAATGCTGAGTTTAGAGTAATAACTTGCTGTTGAATTTGTACGCAATGCTGCCTCTGCCAATTGGGCTACCCCCCTATTTTGGGTAGAAGGGACAGGAGTCGAACCTGCACTGTCACATTTGTACGGTTTAAGTTGAAGTTTGAGTTTAAACTTGTACTCTGTTTATATCTTAAACCATAACTATCAAAAAAGCAAGCAATTAGCGGAAAATAAATTGAAAGATTCGCTCTCCCACTCTCTGTTCCTCAACTTCATAATTGTTAGCTTCTTCGCGGGCGAACATAACAGCTTGCTGCAAGATTTCCACCCTTTGCAGCAACTCATTGATCCGCCGCGCTGGCAAAGCTCCAGAAAACTTGACCGTGCGCCAATAGCCGATCGTAATATCTTCGTAATAAACATCGACTTGAGCCGGATGGTGTTCGGTAGCTTCAGCTTTAACGTGATTGCGCGGAGTTTTAAAAGTCTTGAGAGTTTGCACCGGTTCTGTGGCCCAACAGTCTGCCGAAGCATCGAAGTTCCAAGTCTCGGAAGCATCTAAGACTGGAAGTTTTTTGATAAATGCTTGCAAATCTGCTAACTGCTTTTCAATGAATAGCAAATAGCTGACGGGAACTTGGCTCAAAAGCACGTTTCCGTCTACAGTTACGTCCGCGCGGGCGCTACAATTTGTCCAATCTTTGGTTGCGGTTACGTCGAAGAGTTTGGTCAAAACTTCAGTCGTTTTGCGGATAATCTCTTCTGCTTTGACTTCAACTTTTTTGGACTCTGGCGGCAGTTGTTCGCCTTCTTCGTCTTTGGGACGGTAAGTGCGGGAGATTCCAGAAAGCACAGCGGGCTTCTGGAGAGCTTTTTGAGCTTCTGCCAGTTCTTGAACCGAGCGGCTTTTGATGCCTTTTTCGATCGCAATAATCTGATTTAAGCGTGCCATTGTTCGATTTTATTGACGCTGAACTCATATCAAGCCGGGTTGATACTGATCATCAAATTGTTTGTCCTGTGGCTTTTAGAGCTTTGATAACTCTCCCTCCTCAGTACAAACCTCACGATCGTTCTTTAACCAAACTTGCTCATTATGTAGTATGACACACTTCACAATAAATTACAAGCTTTCTTTTCTAGGCGCGGTGCCAAGAAAGTCCGCCGCTACCGTGCCCAGCAATTTATCCCTCAAAAACTCGGCAAAATCTCTAGCGTCGCTGCGGATCAAGTGAACGCCGTCATTGGTACGCCATTCTCGCTCTTTCGGGGGTGGCAGCCACTCAAAACGATCGGATGGAAACAGCTTTTTAGCCAATTCTTGGACTTGTTTTCTCCTGATTGCAGCGTTAACTCGTGACTCTTGCGGTATGTCAAATAAAACTACTTTCGCCCCGCTATTTTTTTTAATTTCTGCGATTTGACTTTTAATAAACTCAGCTTCTTTTTTTATAGCTTCTGCATCTTTTTCAGACAAAGGTTGACTTTGAATATCAACTATCGTTTGGATAGTTTTTTGCGATAAGTCGGGAGTAAGATATCGACCTTCTAATCTGTCTAGAGCCTCTCGCGTCACTTTGTGATTCGGCTTCGATCGACTTTTAAAAAAATCCACAAAAATGCTAATCGGACGGTATTCCTCTCTCATCATCGGTAGATACTGGCGTAACCAATAAAAAAGAGGATGATACAAAGAATCCATTAATTCTGTATCTATTTTGCGAACAATAGTATCGTTAATTTCTACCAAAACAATAGGAGGCTTGCTTGTACTTCTTTTAACTATTTCTAAACCTGTTTGGCTCGCTCCTCCCCCCACAGCTATGCTCTTTACGCCCTCTCCAATGTCTTTAATATTAAGGTTGGCAGCTAGAGAACTACCTACCATTACCATTTTTAGATCGGAATTATCCTGATATACATACCTTTGAGTTTTAACAATATTATTTTGAAGCAGGCTAACTCCGTCGGAAGCAGGCAAAACTCCGCCGGTGACGAGCACTTGATAAAAGCTCATTATAAACAGAAAAATTAGTATCGGCCGTAAAATCGGTCGCAACGGGAATTTGACAAACATAGAACACCTTCTAGAATTGGAAATAAATAAATTGTTTCGAGCTGCCACTGTTGAGGAATATCATTGCTAGCATAATTCCTAAAGCTAAATCTTGATAAAGGCTCCAGACTTTTTGACCGTTTTTATTTGAATCCTGTTTCATCCGATTTTGCCAAGTGGGAAAATGGGGAATGTGATAAATCACTACTGGTAGCGAAAAAATTAGCGTCGGAATAATGTGACTCCAACCGGGCTTGACTTTATAGTTGCGAACTAAAGTAACTGCGAAGTCAACCGCTTCTTCAAATCGAGGCAGTTTGAAAAGCAGCCATCCCACGGAAACAAAAGAGAAAATTCCTAAAACGCTAAGGCTGTCCAATAATAATTGCTGCCAGATGGGTTTGGTTTTTACTTGATTTGATTCTTGTAATTTGTTTTTGGATTTGTCGAACCCAAAAAAGCGTTCTACTGCTAAACCTAATCCGTGATAAATTCCCCAAACTGCATAACTCCAAGCAGCCCCATGCCATAATCCTCCTAAAGTCATTACTATCATTAAGTTAACATAAGTTCTGATTTTCCCTTTGCGGTTTCCGCCGAGGGGAAAGTATAGATAATCTCGGAGCCAAGTTGAGAGGGAAATGTGCCACCTTCTCCAGAATTCGGAGAGGGAACGCGAGATGTAGGGAAAGTCGAAATTGTCGGGAATTTTGTAACCCAAAGCACCCGCAAAACCGATCGCAATTAAGGAGTAACCGGCAAAATCGGCGAAAATTTGTATTGAGTAGCCAAACAGCAGTGTCAGGTTGGTAATAGTTCCAAATCCTCGGTAGTAGGGAAAGCTAATCCAGAAGGTATAGTCTTTTAAGTTGTCGGCGATGACCATTTTTAGGAAGTAGCCGACAACGAGCGAGCGAAAAATGAAATTCCAAGGAATATCTTTAAAATATTTAGGAGCAATCTGGGGATAAAATGTCTGAGATTTTAAAATCGGGCCTGACAGCAAATTGGGGAAAAAGCCAATAAAAAATGAAGTATTTAGCAGGTGTTGGCTAAAGTTGGGCGAGACGTAAGTGTTGGCTGCGGTTTCGCTTTTGTTTTTTTGAGTCAGTACGTCTACGATTAAACTTATGCCTTCAAATGTGTAGAAAGAAATGCCGATAGGCAGAGGCAATTTTAAGAATAAATAAGCAATGCTGCCTTCGGAGCGAGCAATATTAAAAACCTCGGCAACAAAGTTAGTTAGCAAACCGGCGTATTTAAACAAGCTCAAAATTAATACATTGAGAACGACTCCCGATAAAGCCCAAAAAAATCGCTGTTTCTTGTCAGAATTTCGGGCAACTTGAAAGCTGACTGTAGCGTTGATAATAATGGAGAGTAGCAGGATCAGCAATAGTGCGGGGGCGCTCCAACTGTAAAAAATAAAGCTGGCAATGATCAGGATGGGAACCTGCAATTTTTGCAACGGAGGGAAATAATATATGGCGAAAACAATCGCAAAAAATACTAAAAATTCAATACTGTTAAATAACATAATTTATGATTTCGCTCTTTTACGTAGCCTGTGACCCACTATATCAAGCGCCTGGGACTAATGGCAAGAGTGACCCAGAACCCGATCGCGATCGCGCATCCTACCAAAGTGTAGCAAATATCACTGTTTGTTAGCGCTGCGACTACCTCTTGAGATAGATGCGGAAATCCCTCCCAGGGCGCGTTGTCATATCGGGAAACATTTCTTAACATATAGATAACAAAGGGAATCCGAGGAGACACCAAAAATCCTTAAGCCCTTGGGGTGCCCCGGTTAATCAGACTTTTCGCAAACAAGGGCTAAATCAATGAACAAGCAGCAAAACTCCGAAGTTTCAGCATTTTTGCCCATGCTCCAAAAAGGCATTTGGCTGTTTGGGATTCTCTCTTGGATATTCGGGCTGACAGATAGAACTATTGCACTATTATCTGACGGATATTTGTCGGCGATCGATATTGTCCAGCTATTTACAGCATCATTTTTCTTCCTTAGCTGGCTGTTTTTAAGCCCGTTTTTGGGTCTTAACTCCCAGAGTCAGCCGAAGGAAGAAGCATCTCCCTAGTTTTTAAGTTGTAATGTTAGTTTCTCGATCGCTCTTTGTTTCTTCTGGGGCAAACCGGGCCGGCCAAATGCGATCGCAAAAAAACAAAGTTCCCGCCGTCACGCACAGCGGAATCGCCAACAGATTCAACAGCGGAATGCTCACCAAACCCAAACAAACCAAACCAAAACTCCCGCTGGCCGGCAAACTCGCCCAAATGATCTCCAACTTCTCCTGAAAAGGTCGCCTCCGCCTCTCCAAAGGTGCATCTAAAAAGTCCAAACAGACAATAGTCGCGCCCAAAGCTACGCCACCCAAGCTGCTAAGAATAGAGCCGATGCCAGGGATAAAATGCAGCAGCAGCAGCGGTATGCCGAGGCTAAACAAAATTTGTAGTTTTCGCAGTTCAAAGGCGATCGCCCTTTGAATATCCCCAAAACTACTCGCCAAACTCATTGGTGCTTCTGCGGGCAATTGACCGTTCCGCAGGAGTTCCAATTGTTCGGAAAGTTTGCCGTACCAGGGCGAACCTAAAATCACGCCAAACTGCACTAACAAAAATCCAATTATCAGCAAAAGTCCTGACACTAGGATTACGCGCAGCAGCCAGCCAAAAGCGACTGTTAACCCGCCGAGAAAGCTCAGCCAAGTGGGAAAACTAGCAATTAGAGCATTAAATCGGACGGATAAATCGGCAACTAAAACGTCTATCCCTGCCAAACTGGGAAATAGCAAGCTTAAATAAAGAGCAATACCAATTATAAAATTTAGCACCACGGGAACTAATACATAAGTCCACAGCTTGGGAGTTTGCAAAATCAGCGTGAAAGCTCGCAAAGGATAGGTGAAACCTGCCAGGAGTCGAATAGGTGCGGTAATGGCGGCGTGGGCGGGGTTTGAATTTAGCTGTTTTGACATATTTTCTGCTTTTGAGGACTCGACTCTATTTTCTATTATCCACTTTCCATTATTATTGCTGATGAGGATTTATCGCAGGTAGCCCAACAGTGAAGCTTTTTATTTACCATACCCCGGAACTTACGCCAGCCGACAAAATGCCGGCTTGCGCGATCGCAGTTGATGTGCTGCGGGCGACTACGACAATGGCAACGGCCCTGAATAATGGGGCGGAAGCTGTCCAGGTTTTCAGCGACTTAGATAAGCTAATGGCCGAGAGCGAAAACTGGCCTGCTGATAAGCGGATTCGCGCTGGAGAGCGCGGCGGCGGCAAAGTTGACGGATTTGACATGGGGAATTCTCCACTGGACTGCACGCCAGAAAAGGTGACTGGGAAGCGAATTTTTATCAGCACAACTAACGGTACTCGGGCTCTGCAACGAGTGCAAGCGGCTGCAACTGTGTTAACGGCGGCTTTGATTAACCGCAAATCTGTGGTGCAGTTTTTGTTAAATAAACAGCCGGAAACTATTTGGATTGTGGGTTCTGGTTGGGAAGGGAGTTATTCATTGGAAGATACGGTTTGTGCTGGTGCGATCGCCCAAAGTCTCCTAGCAGAAAGCGGTATTCCTGCGAGCGATTTTGCTGGTAACGATGAAGTATTTGGGGCTATTGCTCTTTATTTGCACTGGCAAGATCGGTTACACGAATTGTTGGAAAGGGCCAGCCACGGTCAGCGCCTTCTCGGTTTAGGTGTTATTGAAGATTTAAAATATTGCGCGCAAACGGATACTTTAGATGTGCTGCCTGTGCAGCGAGAACCGGGAGTGTTGGTTAAGTCGGATTTTAAAATCCCTCAAGCTAATTTCTGGGTTCCATCATCCGAAAAAACGGCGAATTGAAATTTTCTGCAAATGCAGTATTAGTAAGGTGCGCCTAGGCGCACCCTACGAAAATTAGTAGGTAGTTAATGAACAATATTTTTTTAAAGCAAGTAGAATTAAACATACTTGGTAGGGACAAAACATTGTTTTGTCCCTAGTCTATTGCAGGCAATTGAGAATTGCTGTCTTGACCGCCGAAGCGCTGAATTAAACACTCGGCAATTCTGGCTGCTGCACCGGGTTCTCCCATGCGCCGCCAGCCATTTTCAGCGATTAGCTGCAACCTATCGGGGTCGCGGAGCAAAGACTGCACGGCGCCGGCAACTTCAGCGGGATGTTTGACTAAAATTAATGACGGGCCTAACAGGCGACTTTGAGCTTCTGCAAAAGCGAAAGTAAATTGCGGGCCGCTTCCGGGAATGGCGATCGCCGGTTTTCCTAAACCTACAAATTGTTCTGTAGCCGTTCCTGCCATTGCTATTGCTAAATCTGCTTCGTACAAACAATCGTTAAAACTTTGCTGAGTCAAAATCATCGTGGCGTTTCTCTGCACAAATGTCAGGGGCAATAGTAAATTAGGAGATTCTTGCTGAATTTCTTGAGCGCTAGAAACAGGAGGTCGCAAAATACTTCCTTCACGCCGCTGTGTTCTAATTTCGCCGTCTTGTCGCCAGCCGAAAAATTCTAAACTAGGTCGCAAAGCTTCTAAGTTTAACTCTGGAGAAATGGCTCCGAAAAATAACAATTTGCGATCGGCAAACAGCGACAAAATTCCGGCTACAGCCTCTACTATTAGCAGCCAATTAGCATAGGCTTCCGGCGCTCTAGAACCGGGGAGTAAGGTGATGATGAGCGATCGCTCAATTTCCCGAAACTCTGCATCAGGGCCGTAAAAACCGACTGGGTTTTCCGGTTCGAGTCCGTCCATCATCGGATTTCCGAGATTGTAAGCGGGAATTCCCAGCTTTTGTAAAGTCTCGGCGGTCAGCGCGTCCCTGGCAAAAACGGCTCTACAGCGCGATCGAGTCATCAACCAGCGCTCCCAAGGCAAATAAACCGATCGCGACCAACTCCACCCACCAAAGACCCTGGATTTGCGACCCAGAGGCCCGTCCTCGTCCCGCAAATAATACTCGGACTTAGCAGTACCGACAAAGGCATAGGGCGCGCCGCTGAGCCAAGCAAACAGCAGCGGTACAATATCACCGCAGGCTAAAATAACGCCGTCTTGATTCCCAGACTGTTGTTGGGTCCGCACCCAAGCGCGGATGGCTTTAAACTGAGCGATGGTCAACTGAAGCAGGCCGCCTTTGACATCGCGCAAAAATTCCCTCCCGTCCATGTAAATAAAGCCGCCCGAAGGCATTCGCTGCACCGGGCCGATGATGCGGGCGTTTTCTAGTTGAGCGAAAGCTTGCCCTTCACCCACTAGCGGAAACACGGCTAATTCTGGCGGATGCGGGTGCTGTTGCAGTTGCTGCAAGATGCGAAGGGCGATCGCGTCTTCTCCGTGGCCGTTACTGAGGCAAAGTAATTTCAATCCCAACTCTCTCAAAAACTGTCTCTGAATATATAGAAGCAAGATTAGCCGCAGGATGCAAGGTGGTATAGCCGAAGGAAGAAGTAAGTGGAGCGACGATCGCACGAGGCGGGGAGTTTTTGGTAAAATACCAGATTAAACTCCTATTTTAGAGGTAAAATCGGATGGTACAAACCCTGCCAAAATCTTTGACACTCCAAGAGTTTCTGAAGTTGCCAGAAACCAAACCAGCCAGCGAGTACATTGACGGTGCAATCATTCAAAAACCGATGCCTCAAGGAGAACATAGTGTCATTCAAGGCGAGTTGACAAGTGCTGCTAATGCTACTCTCAAACCTCAAAAGGTGGCGCGAGCATTTCCAGAACTACGGTGCATTTTTGGCGGTCGAGCGATCGTTCCAGACGTGAGTGTATTCACTTGGGAGCGCATTCCCCGTAAAGAAAATGGTGGTGTGGCAAATGTGTTTGCGATCGCCCCGGATTGGACAATTGAAATCCTCTCCCCCGACCAAAACCAAACTAAAATTACTAAAAATATTTTACATTGTCTCAAACACGGAACTCAAATGGGTTGGTTAATCGATCCAGAGGAGCAATCGGTTTTTGTATATCGGCCGACTCAATCAACGGAGGTGTTTGACGAAGCGGAACAGTCATTGCCCATGCCATCTTTTGCCAGGGAATTGCAACTGACAGTAGGAAATTTATTTGGTTGGCTATTAGAGTGAAACAACAAAATATTAGAGTACGAGGGAGGGAGAGGGGGTGAGAATTTGACGAGTTTTGATATGGGAACGAAATATGCAGTTTAGATGCACAACAGCTTATCCGACAATACAGACAGTGCACTGAAAAGGTGCAAATTCTGAAGGGGGCATTGAGAAGTGGGCAGTGGGCATTGGAACTGACAACAAATAACTAATAACTAATGACCACTGAATACTGACTACTGACCATCGATATATTGCTTTAAAGTATTCCGAATTTGTTTGAGCTGAAATCCCTTAGCAAGTTGGCGCAGCTTCGAGACAAACGGCACTAAATTAGGTTCTAAACTCTCCAGGTTAGCACTCTCCTCAAAAATTTCTTCAATGTCGCCCATAGCTGCGAGTTTCAAAAGTTTTGCTACTGACTCAGCAGCCGCAGGTAACAAAGAAGAATAAGCAGGAAAATCAGAGGCTGGTGACAAACTGGGAGTTTTGCGTTTGTTGTTTTCCGAAGATTCCCCATAAATCCATTCTAGTCCCAAATGCACGCGCAACTGTTCTAAAAAGTGATTTGCTTCGATTGGTTTGGGAAGAAAAGCATCGTACCCTGCGAGGATGCTCTCTTGCTGCGTAGCCTCGAAAACGCTAGCTGACATAGCGATTAACACAACATCTTTTACTTCCGGCAACTGCCGCAGTTTTCTTGCAGTTTCTAAGCCATCCATTACAGGCATCCGCAAGTCCATTAAAATCACATCCGGTTGAAATTCAACTGTTTTGCCGAGGCAGTCTTGCCCGTTTTTCGCATCGGCCACCTCAAATCCCAAACGCCGCAGCAGCCTGCACAACAAATCGCGATCCAGTTGATTGTCATCCACGATTAGCACTTTGCGCTTGTTGCCGCTAAAACCCACAAGCCAGCGTTTTTCCTGCAAAGGAGACACCTCCAAGTACCGTTTAGCTGCGGGCAATTCTAAATCTACCCAAAAAGTGCTGCCTTTTCCCAAAGTGCTGTGGACGCGAATTTCGGTACCCATTAGTTTCGCTAATTTCTGGCTAATTGAGAGTCCAAGACCTGTACCTTCAACAAACGTATTGCCTCCTACTTGGTGGAAAGGCAAAAATATTTCTTCTAACTTGCTTCGCTCTATTCCAGTGCCGGTATCCTCGACTTGAAAGCGAATTTTTAAAGCGTGTTTGGCTGCGATCGGATTGTGGGCGAAGCGCATATAATTTTGTTTCAGTTCCGAACTCAAAGTCGAGAACTCATAATTTTCTCCTTGGCCTCGACTCCAGGCCCCTGTGCCGACATAGCCGACTTTGAAAGTCACACCGCCACTGTTAGTAAATTTCACGGCATTGCTGAGTAAATTTATGAGAATTTGGCGCAATCTTTTTGGATCGACACGAACGCAGCTAGGCAGGGGAGAGACTTGTTCGTAATGGAATAAAATTTCTTTTTGAGATGCCCGCATCTGAAAGAGATCAGCAATGTTTTTCGTGAAATTTAGAAAGTTTAACTCTTCCGGGTAGAGCTCCATTTTTCTAGCTTCAAT
The DNA here is from genome assembly GCF_036701145.1 of Microcoleus sp. Pol17C6. Classification (NCBI taxonomy): domain Bacteria; kingdom Bacillati; phylum Cyanobacteriota; class Cyanophyceae; order Oscillatoriales; family Microcoleaceae; genus Microcoleus; species Microcoleus sp. Pol17C6. The sequence goes on along the minus strand of NZ_JAUBQH010000021.1, from coordinate 22,085 downwards.
TTTGGAAAGATCTAAAACATCGTCGATTAACATCAGCAGGTGTTGACCGCACTGTTGAATATTGCTGAGACTTTCTTGGTGATCTGAGTTTAAGTCTTTGTCGGTTTTGAGGATTTGAGCGTAACCTAAAACGCCGTTTAAAGGCGTGCGTAGTTCGTGGCTCATATTGGCAAGAAATTCGCTTTTGGCGCGGTTGGCACTTTCTGCTGCTAATGCAGCTTGTTGGAGGGCAGATTCTGCCAGTTTGCGATCGGCAATTTCCGTTTGTGCTTGTTGAAATAGCGTCGATTGCTGGATCGCGATCGCCAATTGCACGCACAATTGCCGGAGGGATTCTATTTCTGAGGAATCCCAGGGACGGGGGCCGCTGCAATCCTGGGCGATCAGCAGTCCCCAGAGCTGATTTTCTGCGGTCGGTTGGGTCTGTGAAATGCTTTCTCGTGCTTTTAAAATCGGCACTATTAAGTTAGCTTTTACTTCAAATCCTTCGAGAAATTTCATGTGGCATTCCGTCAAATTTTCCCGGTAAATATCTTCCATAGATCTAATACCGCCTTGCTGATAAATCTCAACAAATTTTTCTCTAAAACAGCCATCAATATTGTTAAAATTTAGCAGCGAAATTCTATTTTTTGCCACGGATTCCACAACAACAAAGCCGCTCCAGTCGGGATTAAAACGGTAAATAACTGTGCGGTCTGTTTGCAAAAATTGCCGCACTTGTTCGACAGCAGTTGTCAGGACTTCTTCTAAATTTAGGGAGGAGCGAATGCGATCGAGCATGGCCACTACCAGCCGTTCTCGCCTTAATTGCTGCTCCAGTGCCATCTCCGCTTGTTTACGTTCGGTGATGTCGGTAATTACTCCCACTAACCCGATTAAATGACCAGTTTCATCTTTAATGCCGTCGGCGCGAAATAAAGTTGTTACCAGTTCGTTGTTTTTAGTGTTGATTTTGAGTTCGCCTTGCCAAGATTTGCCTTTACGGATCGTTTTAAACATTTCTAGCAGCACTTTAGTTTGGGGGTAAATTGCTGTTAATCCGCCTGCTGTGTTTAGTTCTTCTGCTGTGTAGCCGTACTGTTGAACAAAGGCTTGATTGTGGTAGAGCGATCGCCCTGTCAAGTCAGCAATGCCGATCGCATCGCTGGTGCTTTCCACCGCTTGAGTAACTCGCAGCAAATCTAATTCTGCTTGTTTGCGATCGCTAATATCAGTAATAGTGCCGATATAGCCTTTAATTTCCTGCTTGTCTCCGATTTCTGCAATTGCCTGACCGATTACCCAGATTACCCGACCATCTGGACGCTGAAAGCGGTATTCTGATTTAAAAGGAATTTTCTCAATAATTGCTCGATGCCATTCATTTTTTACCCGAGCAACATCGTCGGGATGTATGGCATTCATCCAGCCAATTTCTGCTGCTAATTCTGCATTTAATCCCGTAATTTCGCTCCACCGTTGATTCACATAAAGGCAATTTCCCAAGGTGTCGGTATGGAATATGCAAACTGGCGATGCTTCTGCTAAAGTTTGGTAGCGTCGCTGGCTCGATCGCAGGGCTGATTCTACCTGTTTTCTATTAGTTATATCGCGGACTATAGAAATTATTTCGCCACCGAAAAGCATTGTTAGCGACAATTCTTGAGGGAACTTAGTACCGTCCCGGCGCTGACCGGTAGCTTCTATATTGCAGTACCCTTTTTGCAGGAGCATCGGCATTATTTGTAATTCAAAAAATATATTTTCTGCTTTGCTGTAGAGCATTTTCCATTTCTTCCCATACAGTTCGCTAGGACTAGCCAAGCCGTACATCTTGAGATAAGCGTCGTTGGAATAAATACATTCTTTATTATTATTAAAAATGGCGATGCCGTCATAAGCAGCGGACATTGCTACTGCTTGTCGCTGGAGTTGTGACTCTGCTTGTTTACGAGAGGTAATGTCGTGACCGACTGAGTAGATTAAACCTTCTTCGCTAAATGGCGATGCCGTCCACAGGAAGTATTTGTAAGAACCGTCTTTGCAGATGTAGCGGTTTTCAAAGGAGATACTGGACGTACCGGCGATTAGTTTTGCTCCTTCGGCTGCGGTGGCTTTTCGATCGTCTGGATGAACAAATTCGATCATTGGCTTGGCAAACAATTCACTAATACTGTAGCCTAAAGCTGTTGACCAAGCTGGGTTTAAACGTTTAAAATGACCGTCAAAACCTACAATACAAAGCAAGTCTAAGGAGATGGTAAAAAAACGATCGCGCTCTGTTTGTGCCTGCTTTAATTCAGTGATATCCATCACTAAACCATCCCAGAGAATATCGCCTTCGCTGCCAGATTTGCTCTCATTAGTGAGCCTTTCTGGTCTCGCCGCTCCTTGCAGCCACTTAACTTTTCCAGATGGTAAAGTCTGCCGCCACTGCTGCTGCCAAGGTTCCAGCGTTGTGGCTGAAATGGCGATCGATGTTTTTAAATCTAAGAGATCGTCTGGGTGAATTCCCTTGGAAATCAGTTCCGCATTTTGCTCTATTGCTTCTGCCTCTAATTCGTAGAGTTGGCGGCTGCCTGAAGAGATGTAGGGGAAAGACAATTTTCCCGTGGCTGACATTCGTAATTGATAAATTATTCCCGGCAGGTTAGCTACCAATTTTTGAAAGCGAGCTTCGCTTTGTTCCAGTGCTTTTTGTTGCTGTCTGTATTCGGTAAAATCTCTAATTGTACCCACTATTACTTTACTGCCGTCTGCTATTTGGAAGACGCTTTTTTTGGTAGAAATTATGTGTTCTCTCCCTGCCGAGTCTGTGAATTTTTCTTCGGTTTCCAAGCAGATCCCCGTTGTCAATACTTCTTCATCTTTAGTCCAAAAAACAGCAGCTTCTGATTGGGGGAAAAAGTCATAATCTGATTTGCCGATCAGTTCTTGCCGCGATTTGCCGACCAACTGACAAAAAGCATCATTTAATATCATCCAGCGGTGTTGCTCGTCTTTGACAAAAATTGGGTCTGGCGTAGCATTTATGGTGTGGTTTAAAAATTCTTCTGACGCTTTCAGTTTTGCTTCGTAGCGGTAGCGATCGCTCACGTCCAACACTACTTCGATTATCCGGTCGATAGACCCGTCCAGGCGGCGGAGGCAGCGAAGGGAAACTCGCGTGTGAACTATTTCGCCATTTTTTCTGAGCCACCTTTTGTCTAAGATGTAACCGTCGAGCCTACCTGCTAACATCTGAGAAAATTTTTCACAATTACCCTCCAAATCCTCTGAATGAGTCAACTCTAGCCAATTCTTTTGCACGAGTTCATAGCGCTCATAGCCCAGCAAATTGCACAGGGCATCGTTAACTTCTATCCAGTGGCAATTTAAAGGAATTTCGCTGTCAATAATTGGAGCGATGATTGCAATGCCGATCAGGGAATTTTCCACCACCGAGCGATATTTTTCTTCACTTTTTCGCAAAGCATCTTGACTGTTCTGGCGTTCTATGGCGTAACGGAGCGATCTAATTAACAGTTCGCTGTCGATTTTTCTTTTTACCAAGTAATCCTGTACGCCGACCGAAATTAACCGCAGGGCAAGTTCTTCGTCGTTTTGGGCGGTCAGAACTACGATCGGCACATTTACCCCGTACTCTTGTACCCGAGCCACCGTCTCGATTCCCAGACTATCTGGCAGTGAAAGGTCTAATAAAATTATGTCAAAAGTTTCTTGATTCAATCGCTGCTGCGCTTCGCTGAGACGCTCTACTTTCGTCAGCACTATACGCTGCGATCCACCTATTTCTGACAGTAAATCTTCAATCAGCTCAGCTTCCTGAGGGTTGTCTTCTACTAACAGAACTTTAAAGCAGATAGGAGGCAAAGCTAAGTTAAAAACTGCTTTCATAATATTTTTTAATCAGAAAATCTTAAACTAACTTGAATTTTAGCTTTTATTTTCAGGGCAATTATTCAATTGCCCATACACATATATCGACCGTAATATTGCGGGTGAGCAAGCACTACAAAAATTATATTTAATTATTATTCTATCACGCACTAACTAGACTGTCAACGGGAAAGATTTTTTATTCTAAATGGCAATTTATACCAGTTAAAAAAAGAATCCAAATGTAGCATATATGCCAAGCTAAAGAGTCACAATAATGACCCATTATTTACTTATTATATTTGCCATATAAAATGGGGGTAACTTGTGGAGCGTATTTTATATTTATGAATTAAAATATAGAAATCAATTCAGTTTGCCTACCTTATAGCTTATACCTTTTGACGACAGGATCTCTCAATTAAGCTAGAGTAAAGTAAAAAGTTGAACCTTGCTCCGGTTCCGATTCCACCCAGATACATCCGCCGTGAAGTTCCACAATTTTTTGACAAATTGCTAAACCAATACCTGTCCCAGAATATTCTCTTTGAGTATGCAAGCGCTGGAAAATTTGAAAGATACGTTTTTGATGCTGGGGAGCAATCCCAATTCCATTATCGGAGACAGAAACTAACCAGTTTTCCTCCTGTTTGCAAGCGGTAATATGAACCACAGGCGGTGCATCGTGGCGATATTTAATCGCATTGCTGACTAAATTTTGAAATAGCTGTACGAGTTGAGAAATATCCCCCATTACCGTGGGTAATTCGCTGTAGGTGACAACGGCTTTAGTCTCGCGGATCGCCCCTTGCAAGTTCGCCAGTGCTTGCTCGACTGCATGATTGCAATCTGTCAGTTGAAAAGGTTTCCGACTCCGGCCCACGCGGGAATATTCGAGTAAATCGTCAATTAAAGTTTGCATTCTGGTGCAGCCCTGAACGATATTGCCGATAAACTTACTACCTTGGCTGTCAAGTTGGTCTTTGTAGCGTTTTTCTAAAAGTTGAGCGTAACTGGCAATGGTTGCTAAAGGCGCTTGCAAGTCATGAGAAGCCACATAAGCAAATTGTTCTAGTTCTGCATTTGAACGCGCCAATTCTTGGTTAGATTTTAATAGAGCAGATTCGGCGCGCTGGCGGTGGGATATCTCTTGTTGAAGTACCAAATTTTGCTCTTGCAGAGCTTTTTCAACAGCGCGGCGGGTGCTGATTTCTTGTTGCAAAATTTGGTTTTTTTCCTGAAGAGTTTTTTCGACTGCTAAGCGGCTCGTGATTTCTTCTTGCAGCAGCATATTTTGTTCTTTTAGCTGCTTTTGTAAATTCCGGAGGCTGAGGTGACTTTCGATGCGGGCGAGCACTTCTTCAAACTGAAATGGCTTGCTGATATAGTCAACAGCTCCCACAGCAAATGCGTTTACTTTGTCAAATACTTCATCTTTAGCGCTGATAAAAATTACCGGGATTTCGCGAGTTTTTGCTTCTAGTTTCAAGTGCTGACAGACTTCGTAGCCGTTCATTTCCGGCATCATTATGTCGAGCAAAATCAAATCTGGTGGATTAGAATTGCAGGCTCTCAAAGCCATTTTTCCGTTAATCACGCAGCGAGGGGTGTACCCCCTCTGAGTCAACATCGTAGACAACAGACGCAGGTTTTCTGGTGTATCGTCTACTACTAAAATGTTTCCTAACGGCGTCCCTGGTTGCTGATTGTTCATTGATTATTTCCCAGTTACTATTTTGTTCACAAAAAATGTTGGCAGCTATTTTATTTAGGACTTACGGAAAACACCCGGTTTCTAGTAGGAATATTGGGGAAAGAAAATGAGGAATCCGCTCATAAACCGGGTGTTTAGCCGTTTGTGTACAAGCAAGTCCTGTTATTGTTCGTTTACCAATCCTCAAATCCCCAGCAGCAGAGTCAGAGCATTATTGTTCCAAGTCAATCCTTTGTCTAAAACTTTAAATCCCGCGACTTCGCACATAGCTTCTAAAGCAGTAGCTGTAGGCAGCCACCAGCACGGCGCAAAATCGTTCAGGTCAAAAACTGCTTTCTCAGTTATCCCTATAAGTTGGTTGTTGTTGATGTATGGCCGCCAATAAGCTGTTAAAATAGCTCGTTCAGCGTCGTCCAAAGCGGGAATAAACATTACTCCAGAAGCGGGAATTTCATAGTGGCCCAACTCATTTTCTATTACTTCTTGGGTAATAACTGAAGTGAAGATTAAATGCTCGCGAGTTATCTGACGCAAGGCAACTAAAATCTGCAACGGATGGGGGTGATGGTACAAAACTCCTGCACAGTGAGTTACATCGTAAGGCTCGCCAATGTCTGCAAGCTGAATCTGAGTGATATCTTGATTGATACAGTGATAATTAGCAATATTTAAACTTGTCATGCGATCGTGAAAATCTGGCCACCACTGGAGGGATGCCGGCATCGCATCAATCATTGTCAGAGAAACTGCACCGTATTTGCTAGCTACAGATACTTTTTCGTTGACAGTTCCCCACAAGCCGCCGACTTCTGCAAAAGTCTTGCCTTTGACTACTCGGGCGATATAGCGATCGCGAATATCCTTAGCCTCTAACTCTAATAATAGAGTAGATTCCCCTGTTTGACGCTGTTTTTCTAAAATTTCCTCTAATTTTGGGGATATTTCTGGATCTTTTGGTCTAATTTCTAATGCCATCAAGTACAACATTATGGCTTCGTTAAGCCGATCGCTCTCAGCAAAGTTTTGGGCTATTTGGCAGTAAAATTCAGGAGCGTGCAGCGGCTGCATTTGGTGGTGATAGTAGCTAGTTGCTACATCTGAATCTACCGGAGTTCTTTTAATTAGAGCCTCACCTAACTTTATGTAAATTTTCGGTAGAGACGGGTCGATTTGAAGCGCACAAAGGTAGGCGGAAACAGCATCGTTCCATGCGTGACTTTCACTCAAAGCATCGCCTAAATTGTAATAAGACCAAGAAATAGTGGGATTAAGTTCAATAGCACGTTGGTAAGCGGTAGCTGCGGCTTTCCACTGTTCGGCTTTTAACAGCGCTGCTCCTAAATTGTGGTAAGTCCAAGAGAATTCTGGATTGAGTGCGATCGCGCGCCGATAAGCGAGTGCTGCAGCAGCAAACTTTTGAAGTTTAACTAAAGTCAAAGCTAAGTTATAATGAGACCAAAATAAATCCGCATTTAGTGCGATCGCCCGTTCGTATGCAGCCTCAGCTTCTGACCATTTTTCTAGTTTAAAAAGAGCATCTCCCAACTTGTGAAAAGCTGCGAAAAAATTCTGGTCTACTTCAGTCGCGCGCTGGTAAGCTGCAGCGGATTCAGACCATTCTTCTAATCGATCGCAAGCTGCACCGATGCTGTAGTAAGACCAAGAATAATCCGGGTTGATTTCAACAGCCGTGCGGTAGGCGATCGCAGCTTCTTGCCATTTTTCTAAATTGAGCAGCACGCTGCCTAAGTTGTAGTAGGACAAAAAAGAATTGGGATTTAAATCAATACTTTTTCGGTAGGCCGCCTCCGCTTCGCGCCAGAGTTCCTTAGCTTGCAAAACATTGCCTAATTTGTAATGAAACTCCGAAATATCCGGCTGGAGTTGAATAGCTTTGCGGTAGTGAACAATAGCTTCGTCCCACTGTTTCAGCTCGCTAGCAGCTTCGGATATTTTGCAATAAGCTTCGCAACAACTCGGGTTTAAAAAAATGGTGCGATGGTAACAAACTAGCGCTTTTTCGGGTTTATTTTGGGTCAGCAAAGTATTACCTAAGTCGAGATATTCTTCTGCTATTTCTATCGGTTCCACTATCAGTGCTTGATACCAACAGTCTGCTGCTTCCTCAGCTTGACCGACTTGGGTAAATATCCGGCTCAAATTTCGGTAAAATCCTGCAAAGTTTGGTTGCAGGGAGATGGCTTTTTGGTAACAGGCGATCGCCTCTTGCCACTGTTCCAATGTAGCGCAGAGAGTGCCGAGGTTAGCAAAAGCTTCGGCAAAATCGGGTTGCAGGGCGATCGCAACTTTATACCAATACCTTGCGTCTTCTAGTTTACCCTGAGCTTGCAGCGCCTTTCCTAGGGTTTTGCAAGTCTCTGCAGAGTTGGGTTCCGATGCCAAAACTTGTTGGCAAAGTGCGATCGCCCGATCGAAGTTGCCTGTAGCTAAATAAAGTTCTGCCTGTTGCTGAAAATTCACCTGCGCTGTTTCTGAATTCATTTTTTCTTTTCCTTTTGAGTTATCATTCCATGTAAAATTATATGCTACACTTTGCCAAAGTTCAAGTTTTTGTAAGTAGAGCAACCGCACACACAATAATGATGAATGTCCGGCACATTAATATAAACTATATAATCATAGGTTAACAGCGAGCTAAATAATGTCAACAGCTACTCAGACACCGCAATTAAGCGTAATTATACCTGTATATAATGGCGATCGCTACATCGTACAAGCGGTGGAGAGCGCCCTAGGTCAAACTTTTACTAATTTGGAGATTATAGTTGTAGATGACGGTTCGACCGATCGCACGCAGCAAGTATTGCAGCCTTATTTTGACAGAATTCGCTACATATATCAGGAAAATCAAGGAGTAGCAGCCGCCAGAAATCTTGCTTGCCAACTAGCGCAAGGCGAGTTTTTAGCATTTCTAGATGCCGATGACTATTTCCTACCATCCAAGCTAGAGAAACAACTAGCTTGCTTTGACGCTGACCCCACCTTAGATATGGTACAAACAGGTTGGCTGATCGTCGATGAAACCGGGCGAGAGATTTCTGCTGTCAAGCCTTGGCAGCAAGCGTCTAAATTAGATTTAGAAAGCTTTATTCTCTATAAATGCGTGCGACCGAGTGCGATGATGCTGCGCCGAAAGTGGTGGGAAAAATTGGACGGTTTCGATTCTCAGTTTCCACTAGCAGAAGATTTAGACTTTGCCTTACGTTTAGCTTTAAAGGGGTGCAAAGCAGTTTGGTTAGAAGAAACACTTACCTGTTATCGCCAGCACAATTCTAACCTCATGTCAATCGGTTTTCGCGTAATGAAGAATATAGAAATTGTAATGAAGAAATTCTTCGCTAGACCCGATTTGCCTCAGCCAATCCGGCAGTTAAAAAACCCGGAACGCTATCAATGCTTAAAGTGGCTGGCATGGCGGATGTATCGCGACGGTCATCTAGCAGAGATGGCACAGTGTTTAGAAGAGTCATTGCAATATACGCCTTTTTCGCCCACAAAAACAGTTTTGAATTGGCTAGAAAGTTTTCAGATGGCTTCGGAAGAATATGGTGAAAATTTTGACGCTTATTCGCTGAGTAAGTTAGCGGAATGGCAAGAGATTATTATGATGGTGATGACTAATCCACCCCAATCTCAACAAAGTTCTATTCCCATACATTCAAAAGCGCAAGCGCACATTTTACTCTACAACACGGACGATCCGGGCGTAGGAGGATTAGCGCAGTACAATCATGCCATTCTTTGTCAGTTAGCCATGTTAGGCTATCGAGTCACTTGCGTGCAAACCAAACATTCTAGCCCCTTGCTGGAGCGAGAACGAGAGTTAGGTATAGAGCATTTGTGGCTGGATTTTAGCGGGCATAAAGATTTACAGCGGGTGTTAAGAAATACTCAGGATGCACGAGAGCTTTTTGCTAGCAATCAACCGGATATGATTATTTTTAGCGATGGTTGGCCATTTTCCAATTTTGCCGCTAAACAGGTAGTTATTGAAATGGGAATACCATACATGATGGTGATTGGGTTAGTTATGCCAGAACACGCAACTTTTGCCTGCGGGGATGTAGTGCCTTATGTAGAAGGAGTGCTCTACCACTGCCTGCAAGCTAGAGCCTTGATTGTTGGCGCTTACGAACATTTGAATTTATTATGCCAAGATTTCAAGTTGCCAAAAGAGCGAGGACAAGTGATTTACTTGGGGCGTTCTCCCAAATATTTTGCACCTCCTAATGCTGCGGCTCGTCAACGCCTGCGACAAGAAATAGACATTCCTGAAGATGCGATTGTTTGTTTCACATCGGCTCGATTGGCATCGATTAAAGGGCATCGATATCAAATCGAAGCAATCAAGCAGTTGCAGCAGTCTCCTGTGTGGTATAAACTGTATTTTGTGTGGGCAGGAACTGGTGAGGGAAGCGCTGACAATGTAGAAATAGAATTGAGGGAAACTATTAAAGAGTTAGGGGTGAGCGATCGCGTGAAGTTGATCGGACAGCGCTGGGATATCCTAGATTGGCTCGATGCTAGCGACATATTCATTTTGACTTCTGTGGCAGATGCAGCGCCTTCCCTTGCAGTCATGGAAGCGATGGCTAAGGGATTGCCGGTAGTTGCAACGGCTGTGGGCGGCATTCCTGAAGGGCTTGGCGATACTGGGAAATTGTTGCCAGATCCGAATACCGATCCAGAGGGAACCGCCAGGGAATTGGCAGAAACTGTAGAAGCTTGGGCAATGAATTCAGAATTGCGACATCAAATCGGTCAAGCTTGCAAGCAGCGGGCCGAGAAAGTGTTTAAAGAGGAACGGATGTTGGCCGAGTCGATGGAGGCGATCGAAAAAGCTTTAGTTTGCGATGATCGCCAAACAGATCCATTTGTTACTAAAAAAGAGGTGCAGGGGTCGATGGCGAAGATAAAAAGCCGGGTGCATTACAGCTCTTTAGTGTGGAATGCTTGGCAGGCTTACTGTCAAGAAGATCTAAGCGGAATGCAGAAGTGGCTTCAAGAATCTTTGAAGTACACACCTTTTTTGACTACAGAAACGCTATTAAACTGGGTAGAATATTTTGGCAATTTTTCTTCAGCACAAGGGCATCATTTAGATACATATTCTCTAATTAGTTCAGCCGAATGGCAACAATTAGTAGAGGGATTACAGGGTATTGAATCTGTATTGTATGCACGCTAAAATACCAGATTTATATTTCAAATTCGGAGGGCTGTCACCAGTAGAATTGCATCTGCCTTCTGCCTGACCTCCGTTACATCCGTTTCAGAATTCGTTGCCGAACCCTTCCTTATCACAGAGAAAATTTATGTCAATAGCAAATTCGACACCGCGAGTAAGTGTAATTATTCCAGCATATAATGGCGATCGCTACATCGCGCAAGCGGTAGAAAGCGTCATCAGCCAAACCTATAAAAACTGGGAAATTATCATCGTAGACGACGGCTCAACCGACGACACCCGCCAAGCGTTGCAGCCTTATGTTGAAAAAATTCGCTATGTTTATCAGGAAAACCAAGGAGTAGCTGCCGCCCGCAACCGAGGAATTCAGGAATCCCGAGGTGAATTAATTGCTTTTTTAGATCAAGATGACTTTTTATTGTCCGATAAGTTAGCTGGACAAGTTGCGTTATTTGACGCTCAGCCATCATTAGGAATTGTTAATAGTGGCTGGCGAATGGTTAAAGAGCAAGGGGAAAGTATTTTCGATGTCAAACCCTGGGAATACTTGCCTCAGCTAGACTTAAAAACCTGGATTGTTTATCTGCCACTACTTCCCAGTGCGATGATGTTTTCGCGGCAGTGGCTGGAACGAGTCGGTGGCTTTGATTCTCAGTATGATTCAGTAGATGATGCCGACTTAATCTTGCGTTTAGCACTATCTGGTTGTGAAGCTGCTTGGTTGCATCAAGTGACAGTATGCTACCGCCAGCACGGGCAAAATGTGTCCATCCAGAGAGCGCTAAAACAGGCCAACCTTTGTATTAAATTAAAGCAAAGTTTCTTCAGTCGAGCCGACTTGCCAGAGGACATCCGCCAATTAGAAAAGCAGGCGTTGTATGAAGCTCTGACATGGATGGCGTGGCAACTTTACTACAGCGGCTATCCGGCAGAAATGACTGACTATTTGCAAAAATCTTTGGATTATACCCCGTACTCCCTGACAGCAACTATAGCAGATTGGGTAAAGCGCATCACTGAAATTGCTAAGACCTACGGTTGCAATATTGATGCCATTTCTCTCAGACAATTACCCGAATGGAAACAATTAATGGCTAGTATTATTACTCCTAAAAAATCGCGCGTCAGTGTCATCATCCCGGCTTACAACTGCGAGCGCTACATTGTCAGAGCCGTAGAAAGTGTTCTGGAACAGACTTATCAAAACTGGGAAATTATCGTCGTAGACGACGGTTCAACGGACAACACTCGCCAAGTTTTATCACCTTACCTCGATTTAATTCAATACATCTATCAAGATAACCAAGGAGCAGCAATTGCTCGAAATCGTGCTTGCAAGTTAGCACAAGGGGAATTTTTAGCTTTTCTAGATGCTGACGACTTCTTCTTACCTGAAAAACTAGAAAAACAAGTAGCTTGTTTTGACGCTGACCCCACATTAGATATGGTGCAAACAGGTTGGGTTATCGTTGGCAAAAACGACGAAGGCATCTATGGAGTCAAGCCTTGGGAAGAAGAACCAAAATTAGATTTAGAAGCCTTTGTTTTCTACAAATCAGTGCGTCCCAGCGCCATGATGCTCCGGCGAGAGTGGTGGGAACGATTGGGCGGTTTCGATCATCGCTTGCCGCCAACCGAAGATTTAGATTTTGTGCTACGTTTAGCTTTAAAAGGCTGCAAGTCAGTTTGGTTAAAAGAGATATTAACCTGCTATCGTCAGCACGACAGCAATATCATGTCTAACGGCTCCAAATTAATGAAAAATACGGAAATTTTGATGGAGCAATTTTTTTCTCGGCCAGATTTACCTCAGCACATCCGCGACTTGAAACGCGCGGAACGTTACAAGTGTTTCGTATGGATAGCATGGCGGATGTATCGCGACGGATATTTGGCAGAAATGGTCGAATGTCTGGAAAAATCTCTGTATTACACTCATTTGACAGGCACTGAAACTGTTTTTAACTGGCTGGAAACTTTTAAGGGAGTTTCGGAACAGTACGGCTACCACTTTGATGCCTATGCTTTAACCAATTTACAGGAATGGCAAGACATTGTGGCGATCGCAGCGAACAATCCTTATCAGTTTCAATCGGCTCCCAGTTTGACTTCTCGGCAGCCAACAAAGCACGTACTCCTGTACACAGAAGACTCAGGAGTCGGCGGTTTGGCTCAGTTTAACCACTCGCTGATGTGTAAATTAGCTGCCGATGGCTACCGAGTTACCAGCGTTCAAAGTCAAGCTTCTAATCCTTTAATTACCGAACAAAAACAGCTAGGTATCGAACATCTTTGGCTAGAGTTCGACACGATGAAAGAGTTTTTGCGAATAGCTTACAATTTGGATGATGCTAAAAAGATTTACGCCCAGGCTCAACCGGATTTAATTATATTTAGTGACGGCTGGCCGATGGCTAACTTTGCAGCTAAACAAGTTGCGATCGAGCAAAATATACCGTACATAATCAGTCTGGGTTATATCAATCGCAATTATCAAACTTTCGATCGCGGCGATCAAATTCCCTATTTCGATGCAGTTGCCTACCAGTACATGGTAGCCAAAGCAGCAGTAGCAGTTTCTCACGAGAATTTAAACTTGTTCCAAAGTCTATTTAAAGCGCATCTAGAACGGGGAAAAGTAATCTATTATGGCAGACCAAATAGTTATTTTGAGCCGCCGAATATTTCCACTCGCCAACGCCTGCGTCAAGAACAAAGAATCCCCGAAAATGCTGTTGTTTGTTTTACGGCGGCGAGATTGACTCCAATTAAAGGATATCAGTATCAATTGCAGGCGATCGCCCAATTGAAAAATCGTCCAATTTGGTCCCAAATTTACTTTGTTTGGGCCGGGCCTGGGTCTACGACTCACGACAATCTGGAACCTGAATTAAGAGCAACTGTGAGCCAATTGGGAGTAGAAGAACAGGTTAAATTCTTAGGACAGCGCTGGGATATTGCCGATTGGCTAGACGCCAGCGATATCTTTATTTTATCTTCCGAAGCTGAGGGAATGCCACTAGCAATTATGGAAGCAATGGCGAAAGGATTGCCCGTAATTGCCACAGCAGTCAGCGGGATTCCTGAAGAATTGGGAGACACGGGAAAGTTACTGCCCGATCCTACAATCGATCCAGCAGGAACAGTAAAAGAGTTGGTAGAAACGGTCGAAATATGGGCAGAAAATCCCGAAGCGCGCAGGCTTGCAGGACAAGCTTGCAAAGCGCGAGCTCAAGAACTATTCAAAGAAGAACGAATGCTTCGGGAATATGGAGAAATAATTGAACAGGCATTTGTAAGTGATGAGAGCGACAGTTTCTCTATAAGTCCGAAACTCCAAAAGCAGGTACAGCAAGTGGATAGCCTGCTGAAATACTATTATTTAGTGTGGAAAGCTTGGGAGGCTTACGAGCGGGGAGATATGTCCGAGATGGTGAATAATTTGCAATCTGCTTGGGCTTGCACACCTTATTTTACCACAGAAACTATCTTTGATTGGGTGAAAAATTTTGGTATTTTAGCTGCGGAAAAAGGAGTTACGTTCGATACCAACGAGCTGATTAACTCCCGCTCCTGGCAACAAGTGATAGAATCAATACAGGGTTTTGAAGTGTTTTCAGCGGTTCGTTAAAACTGAGTTCTTGCAGCATTCTTAGGAATGGGCAAGATGCCCTTTCCACAAAACATCAACCAAAGAAAAGATATGCAATTTACATTCAAGTTCCCACGTATTAATAAACTTCTGCCAATTGGTTTAGCTATTGTCACTGTTCTGTTAATAGCCTATTTGGGACAGCCAAGAGCGATCGCCCAACTGCGATCGAACGTGACAGTAGATTTTGGACAGCCAGCCACCGGTACAATTTCCATGAGTGGCATCCTGCACGGAATCGACACTGCCAAACCCCCGGATAGCTCGATCAAACCATTGCAGCCCAAACTTTGGCGGGCAGGGAGACTCGATATTTACGATCGAGTAATCGCCAGCGGAGCCGAGTTTCAGTTAGTAGTTAGCGACTTGTGGGGCTACGGTAGCAATCCCAATGGCTGGCCATATCAAAATTACCCCGCGTGGGAAGCATTCATCAGACAGTTAGCCCAGCAAAATAAAGGCAAAAAAATTATTTGGGATGTATGGAATGAACCAGATTGGAAAGATCCATTTTGGAAGGGAAGCAGAGAACAATTCTTTGAAACTTACAAAAGAGCTTACAAAATCTTGCGGGAAGAGTTGGGGCCGTCAGCAATGATTGGCGGGCCAAGCCTCGGCCGCTACAGCAAAGAATATCTCGCCGCTTTTTTGGATTACTGCAAGGCTAACAAACTTGAAGTAAACTTCCTCTCATGGCACGAACTTAACGACGCGATGATTTTATTTGTTGACGATCACGTAATTGAGGCTAAACGCAATTTTCAGCAAAGTCCTTCTTACAAGGAACTGAAATTGCAAAAAATTTACGTCAACGAAATTGTCGGGAACTTAGCGCAGTACCAGCCGGGGGAAATCTTAGGTTATTTGTATAACTTAGAGTATGCAAAAGCTGACGGTGCTTGCAGAGCTTGTTGGGAGAGCAAAGGGCCAAATAAAGTTAGCAATTGCTTCAACAATACGCTGAGTGGGATGGTCACGCCTAATACTTTTGAGCCGAGAGCAGCTTGGTGGACATACAAAGCTTATGCTGAGGGAGTTAATTCGCGGGTGCGGAGCTGGTCAAATAACAATCGCCTTGTCGCTTTAGCCAGCAAATCAAATTCTGAAGGTAAAGCACAGATACTTTTAGGTTATTTCGATCCCAATTTTTCCTCAGCAACAACGGTAACATTAACCCTCGGCAATTTGGAGCAGCTAGGTATTCAAAGGGGTCAGAAAATCAATCTAAAATTAGAAAAAATTCCCAACAATCAAGAAGGAGCCGTGCCACAGCTTGTCACAGTTAAAGAAGAAAATCTTTTGGTGGGTAGCGGCAGCTTGGCTTATGTTATCCCTAATTTCAACGTCCACGAAGGCTACTTATTGACGGTTAGCAAGTGAGCTACCTATCCTATTAAATTGTGAACAATTTGTAAGGACACGGCAGTGCCGTGTCCCTACAAATATATAGATTTTATCTAGGATAATTCAAAGATTTTTGCACCGATTCCAACCACTCTCGGACTGTTTGATTTTCGGATTGTGGGTCGTAGTAACACCCTAATTCATCGAGGATGAATGCTTGTAAATCGGCTGGGGCGATCGGCATTTCTAACAGTTTGCTGAGTTCTTGCGATGCAGCTTCAACACTTGCGGGCGGTTCGCTGCTGCGGTAGTTGTTCACTACCTCGCTGGGAGTGTCAGCTTCTAATGGCCAGTCTTGGTGAAAGTAGGAACTGAAAAATTGGGTTAAATGAGGAAATTGATTGATCATTGGGGATAAGCTGTGAGAATAAAGTATCCGGGAGGTAATTTGGCGCTGCGCTGGAGGACGATTCTCAGGCGAGATGTCGAAGTGGCTTTGGATGCGCGGCGACGCAGAGTAATGCCAATTATTCTGTTGGCGTTGTAGTCGATCGTATAACGATTGCCTCGACTTTTCAGCCAGGAGTCGATCGCACTTTGATTTCTGTTCATTGCTTCTCCAATAGCCGCTTCAGCGACGGAACGGTCAGTAAAAGAAGATGCTGCAGAAATTCTCGTTTCGCTTGCGAGTCGCTGTGCTAGTTCTGCTTCTGTTTTGCCAACGTGTCTCTCTAAAGTGTGTCCTCCTGCTGATTCGTGAAAGTCTAATCCGCCGCCCGGTATGTTGGGCACAAAAGCTAGGGTGGTTTGTGGTATAGTTGATCCTTCCGGTGCAACAACCGTGGCGTAAACACCAGGTATAGCCGATTGGAATAATATAATTATTGAGGCGATCGCACAGAGGATACCTAAAAACTTTTTTAGGCGATCGAGTTGATTTTTCATTGCTGTTGAATCTATTTTTTATATTTAGTATAGGTACTTGTTGTTTTTTTGTCTATTTTTTAATCGACTCTTAGTAAGTTAGAAAATGCGCTGTATTCAAATATACGGTTCGCAGTACCCACCCTACTGCTAGTTAGAAATTGCGCGCAGCATTCAAATACACGCTGCGGTTGCGCGCACCCTAAAATTATTTATAATAGTTCGTGATTTCTGCGGTTTACAAAGCTTCACTCACTATGAGAAAATGTTAATAATTCTTTGAAAAAAATCCTGATGATTGATGATAAGTTACTTTATTATCTTTAAAAATGTGAAAAAATGCAAGTAGTTATCCTAGCAGGTGGCCTCGGTACTCGTCTCAGAGAAGAAACAGAATTTCGTCCCAAACCCTTAGTTGAGGTGGGGGGGCATCCAATTATTTGGCACATCATGAAAATCTATGCACACTACGGTTTCCAAAACTTTATTGTGTGCTTGGGCTATCGCGGCAACATGATTAAAGAGTATTTCCTTAATTATGAAGCCATGAACAATGACTTTACTATCTGTCTGGGACGCCAAAATATCATCACTTATCATGAGGAACATCTCGAACAAGATTTTAAGGTGACTCTGGCTGAAACTGGCGCGGCAAGCATGACGGGAGGGCGGGTAAAACGGATCGAAAAATATATCGATCGCGAGAATTTCATGGTGACATACGGCGATGGAGTAGCTGATGTCGATATTGAAGCCTTGATGGATTTTCACAAATCTCACGGGAAGCTGGCAACTGTCACTACATTTCGCCCGATTTCTCGCTTTGGAATTTTGGAGGTAGACAGCGATAGCCGCGTAGTTCAATTTACTGAAAAACCTCAAATCGACGGCTGGATCAGTGTTGGATATATGATATTTAACCGCCGGGTATTTGAGTATTTGGGGGGAGATGATTGTATTTTAGAACAAGAGCCTATGCAGCGTTTGGCGGCAGACGGACAGTTGATGGCTTACCGTCATGAGGGCTTCTTCTTTGCGATGGATACTTTTCGAGAGTACAAGTATTTAAACGAACTTTGGGATGAAGGGAAGGCTCCTTGGAAAGTGTGGAAATAAATTAGTTTGGGGGCGAGATTTAATTTCCGCCCCACACAAGTTTAACTAAAAATTACTATAAAATTACCTCATAAATCCGGTTGCTTCGTAGATTTTTATTTAGTGGTCGTAAAAATTGTAGTAACTGGGTTTTTATAGAGCCCTATCCGTGGGAAGTGAAACTTTTCCAAATAAGGTAAAACTCACTATAAAATAATTATAAAAAATGGATTCGCAAGAAATTCTCAACAGCACAAAAACTTACCTACAAAAGTGCGTTGCACCCCACGCGGAAATTATCGACAGCGACTCAGAAGCGCTGAAAACAGCAGTTGCGGGATTGGAAGATCGATCGCTCTTAGCGTTGCGAGTTCCCCAAAAATGGGGCGGCGCTGAAATTGCACCGGAGATTTTTTACAAATATCAAGAATTGACGGCTCGATATTCCGGCGCTTTGTCTTTCCTGCAAACTCAGCACCACAGCGCAACTGCAATGCTTGCCAACAGCGACAATGAAATGCTAAAAACCAGATACTTGCCCGCGATCGCCCAAAAAGAGTTACGCTTGGGTATTGGGTTTTCGCATTTGAGGCGATCGGGCAATCCGGCAGTCACCGCAACTCCCGTACAAGCGGGCTATTTATTGTCAGGAAAAGTTCCTTGGGTAACAGGTTTTCGCTTGTTTCAAAAGTTTATTGTAGCGGCGGTACTTCCTGACAAACGCGCTGTTTTCGGTTTAGTGCCTTTTGCCAATATTGAAGGCGAATCGGGTAAAATAGCTTGTAGCGAAATCATGCAGTTAATCGCCATGAACTCGACTAATACTGTGACAGCCACTCTCGATAATTGGTTGCTGCATGAATCGGAAATAATTTCGGTTAAACCTGTCGGCTGGATTTCGGAAAACGACAGCAAAAATATACTGAATTTTGTCCCCGGTACTTTTGGCTGTATTCGAGCGGGATTGGATGTAATTGCAGCAGCGGCGGCTGCTAAGAATTCACCTTTTATAACGACAGCTTACCAAAAACTAGAGCAAAAGCTTGATCGGCTAAAACAGAATTTCCAACAATCTCAACATAGCTCGAAAGCACAACAATTAGCGCTGCGAGCTCAAGCCATTGATTTAGCGGTGCGTTGCGGGCACGCGGCGGTTGCAGTTTCTAGCGGTGCTGCTAACGGTGTGCTACACCCCGCCGGGAGAGTTTACCGAGAAGCTTTGGTGTATACTGTTTCCGGGCAAACAAAGGATGTTATGGAAGCAACGCTCGATCGACTAATCGAATTTTAGATTTTAGATTTTATATTTTATATTGAACTCGCCGAAGGTCAAAAACTCAACTGTGTTTAATAAATAATAGATATATTTAACCTGATGACAAACAACTTCAAATCAAATAACTTAAAAACGATAGCCTACAGCCAAATTATAGACTTAACCCATGTAATTCATCCAAATATTCCCATCTGGCCCGGAGATCCAGCCACAGAAATTGCCCCAGTAGCTCAAATAGAAACAGACGGGTATTTCCTGCGAAAATTCTCAATGGGAGAACACAGCGGCACTCACATCAACGCACCCAACAGCTTTTATGCAGGAGGCGCCAGCATTGATAATTATTCCCCGCAGTCGCTCGTTGTGCCGGCAATTGCGATCGACATCCGAGAGCAAAGTCTTGCCAATCCCGACTACACTTTAACAATTGATGATATATTGACTTGGGAACAGCAGCACAAACTTATAGAACCGGGAAATCTAGTTTTATTGTATACTGGCTGGCAAGAAAAATGGGATAATCAGGGAGCATTTTTTAACCTAGACGAGCGCGGAATTTGCCACTTTCCCGGATTTGGCAAAGCAGCAACTCAATTTTTACTAGAAGAACGCTCTATCGCGGGCATTGGAACCGACACCCACGGAGTCGATACTGGGCGAGATGAAAGTTTTGTGGTGAATAAATTGGTATTGGAAAAGCAGCGAATAGTGCTGGAAAATCTAGCAAATCTCGACTTGTTACCTGCGGCTGACATCACTTTAGTTATCGGAATATTGCGTCTTTTGGGAGGTTCCGGCTCGCCTGTGTCAGTGTTAGCTTTTGTGGCTTAGTGCGGTAAAACTTACATCTTGTACTATTCTCAAGAACAGGCAAGATGCCTGTTCCACAAAGAGTGAATTTTATTGTGGAACAGGCAAGATGCCTGTTCCTAAATAGGTAATTGAGAATGGTGCAATATCTCAGGTAAAATTAGATTGAGAGAAGTCGAGTAAAAACAATAAGATTAATGACAGAACTGCCCAAGGATCTCAACGAGGCGCTCGCCCAATCCCGCATTGCCACCGCCGCTGCCCTCTCGGACGGCAAAAATCTACTGCAAGTCGAATTAGTATTTCCAGAAATCGCCCTGCAAGCACAGTCTATCACCTTACAATTCCTCCCAGAATTTGAGGAAATCTACCCCGGAGTAAAAGTTTTTTTTCCCGACACTGGTGCGGCAGCCCTCGCGCGCCGCGACTGGGGAGAAACACCGTTTAAAGTCACTGATTTGGGTAGCAGTCGCACCCCTGTTGAAGATAAAATATCACCGGAAGATCAACTTTTCATTTTGATCAATCCAGCAGCCGTAGAAGTGGCCCAAGTTGAAAAAATTTATATCGCTGCGGCCGGTCGCCCAGTAATTCTACTCAACCCGCGCCTGGAAGATGTTGCCACCATAGGTATAGGCTATGCGGGCCGACAATTGCGCGATCGATTCCTCAGCAAAATTGAATCCTGCTACTACATCAGACCCCTAGACACTGCTGCTTTATTCCGCTGCTACCCCCAATCGTGGCAAGTGTGGCTGGAAACAAACGACGAATACGAACTAATTTCTGAAACCGCCCAAAAACCAGTCGGAGACGATTTAGAGCGGATTTTAGCCGCTTCTCTCCCAAGCGCAGATCCTGACTCCACCACACCTGCCAAACCTGTAAAAAAGAAAGGTTTTTTGGCAGAACTCCAGACATTCCTCAAAGCTTTGACTCAGTGACAATCGTTAAGGCTCGATCGTATTTTAGGGTGTGTCAGCTAGGATTATTTTCGACTTAATCCGTCGGCTAATCGCTAATGCACCCTAAAGCGTCAAATAATTCAAAGCTTTGCCTCAGTAACAGCAGTTGCAGAAGCACAATTAACAGGTTGCCTGTGTTTCTATCAGTAGGTACGCAAACAGCTACTGGTGAGCTTTACAGAATCTTTATAAAAAGCAGTATAATGGGTGACACCCCTCCACCGTAAAAGAGTGGAGGCAAATAACAGCAAAATCAGATGCTATAAGGTAGAGATGGGGCTTTTGAGTCAGGGAAGCGGATAAACACAATGGAGCACCGGCGCATTGTTATCGGGGACGTACACGGGCATTATGACGGGTTAATGACCCTGCTAGAGGCACTTGCCCCCAGCTCAAACGATCGCGTCTATTTTTTGGGAGACTTAATTGATCGTGGCCCCAAAAGCGCTCAGGTATTAGATTTTGTGCAGCAAAGCCCCTACCAAACTCTGTTGGGCAACCACGAACAACTGATGCTGGAGGCTTTGTCGGGGACGCCGATGGATATGCGAGCGTGGCAATCTTGGCTCTACAGTGGCGGCGATGCGACAGTAGCGAGCTACAGAGATACAGGGATGATGCCGTACAAACACTTAGAGTGGCTGCGATCGCTCCCCACGCACCTGGACTTAGGGGACATTTGGCTGGTTCACGCCGGCGTTGACCCCCATCTGTCCCTCGATGAACAGTCGATCGAACAACTGTGTTGGATTCGCAGGGAATTTCACACCATGTCGAAACCCTATTTTCCCAATAAATTAATTATCACCGGTCACACGATCACCTTTACCTTTCATGGGGTCAGACCGGGCGAATTAGTCAGGGGCGAAGGGTGGTTGGATATTGACACGGGTGCTTATCATCCCAAAAGCGGCTGGCTGACAGGATTTGACCTCAGTTACCGCAGAGTTTATCAAGTAAATGTATTTAACCATCAAGTCCGAATTTTGCCGTTTGACGAAGTTGTCAGGCAATTGAAGCCGCAGCCGATTGCACCGCCGGAACCTGCGATGGATTCTGTTGTTCAACAGCAGTGTTAAATCAAGTTTTAGTTGTAGGGTGCGTCAGTTTAAGTTTGATCAATTAAATCCAAATTAACCCGATCGCTGACGCACTCTAGGTAGAGTCGATAGGGGCATTTCTACCCCTACCTCTCTTTCAGAACGGAACGTGAAACTTTCGCTTCATTCCGCTCC